>CBFCXB010000294.1:0-4252 GCA_965601905.1 uncultured bacterium
TTCGGCAGAGAACCCGCCGCTTGCGACGGTTAACACACATCTGACCCTGATGATTTGGATGTCTCGGTTACAAGCCTGGATATCCCAGGATCGCCATGGGGATATGGGAAGCCGTGAACGAGAGGCGACGGTGAAAGCGTCAAGGAGTCGACTTAGAGTTCAAGGAAGACAAAGGGGACCGGAAGTCGAGTGGGGGGTGCCGACGGGCATCCGGTTCCAGGCGGAGGCCACTTGAACCCGGCAATCTTTGACGTTGGAAAATCACGGAGAGGTCGATTGAAACACGAGAATGTATTAGCAATGGTTTACAAACCGGGGCGACTGCGCCAAGCATGGCGACAGGTAAGACGGAATGCAGGTGCGGCCGGGATAGACCTAATGACGGCAGAAGAATTCGAGAGCAGGGAAGAGGAACTCTTGGAGACTCTCCACGCCAAGTTAAAGGCGGGAACCTACCGTTTCAAACCCGCGCGAAGCCATTAGACATGTTCAGGGTATATGGACGGACGGTTATGAATGGTGTGCATCCTTTGATTTGAAAGCCTTCTTCGACGAGATGTCTCACGATCTTATCCTCAAGCTCATCCGCAGAAAGATTGCGGATGAAACTCTGGTAACGCTGATCGCGAGAGCGTTAATAGCGGGAGTGATCGTAGAGGGGAAATTCGAGAAGACGCTGAAAGGATGCCCGCAAGGATCGCCAATGTCGCCGATGATCTCGAACATAGTTCTCAATGAACTGGACCAGGAGCTTGAGAGAAGAAACCACCGATACTGATGATGGGCGGACGACTTTGTAATAATGCTAAAGTCCGAAAAGGCCGCCGGTCGGGTAATGACAGGAGTTATACGGTATGTCGAAGAAGTCTTGGGGCTCCCTGTGAACAAGGAGAAAAGCCAAGTAGCCAACGTGGAGGACGTGGCGTTTCCGGGCTTTCAAATTCTCAGGGGCAAGATCCGGGTGAGCAACAAAGCCAGGATCAAATTCAAGGAAAGGATTCGGCAACTGACTTGCCGCAATAACCCATTGTCAATGTATCAAATAATCCAAGAACTCAACTCGTACCTGAGAGGCTGGGTTTCGTATTACCGAATCCAGGAATTTCGCATGCTGTCTCGAGATTTAGATGCGTGGATTCGGAGTCGGTTGCGATCAATGCAACTGAAGAAATGGAAGAACACCCGGAAGTTCCAAAGGATTATGATAAAATTCGGTTTCAGTCCAGCAAATGCCCACAGAGTCCGGGTCAAAATGAACAAATGGCAATCGGTGAACAGGAGAGAAGTACGCTTCGTAATGAACCTGGAGTGGTTCAGGAAGCAGGGAATACTATTCTTGCATGATTTTACTCCGGCCACTTTCTGAACGAAATTCGGTTGCTAATCGAGGAGTGGCTTACCTGACCGGTACGAGCCGTTCTGTTGGGAGGGGGTGGTCTTAGGGCCACTTCCTACGAGATTACTAATTGGTTGCGCCGATTCCTGGCCCGACAGTCAGGCCCCGCACCTGATTTCCGGCTGTTTCGTTAAGATATAGCAAATTATTTGACAAAGTATGGGCCTCCCGGTATCCTATAGTGTGTTAATAATAGCGTCTGCGCCACCTTGAAAGGGGGCGGCTAGTGTTTGTTTCCTACCTCATTCCGTTTTCGCATGTAACAGGAGGAATCCATTGAAAGGCCGTGTACTCGTAATCGATGACGAGGCTGAGATACGCAGGAACCTCACTGTCGGTCTTACACAGGAAGGGTACGGCATCGTCGCGTGCCCCGATGGTATTTCAGCGATCCACGAGCTGAACAGTGCGCGTGAGGACGGTACCGCGTACGATTACCTCGTAACGGATATCTTTATGCCCGATATCGACGGGCTGAAGATTCTCAAGGTGATCAAGGTACAGCATCCCGAACTCCCCGTCCTGGTAATCACCGGCTTCGGCGATGTCTCACTGAAGACGACCGCCCTGGTGGAACAAAACGTCGGGTACCTCGAGAAGCCGTTCGAGATACACGATCTCGTGAAGGCCCTCGAGGAACTATCGCCGGGCTCGACGGGGGGCGAAGCCGCTGCCACGGAGAAAGAGGCCGCAGCCAAGATGCGCGAGTCGGTCAGCGCCTATCTCACCATACGAATCACGAAGCCCGAGCGGAGCATGGAGATATTCAACCAGCTCTACCAGATGGACGGCGTGCAGCGTTGCGAGGCGGTGCGGGGAGATTTCGACATTATCGTTCTGGCACAGGCCTCATCGCAGGACGAGATTAAAACGCTGTTTGAAGAGATAGGGAAGATCGGTGGGGTGGAAGTGGCATCGCTCTCGGTGGTCGAGCGCCCGAAGCTCGACCGCGACGTGGACGAATTCATAAAGATATACGCGGAGTCCGTGAAGCGCACCGGTGAGGGGAGCCCCGGCAAGACCGGCACGACGAGCTACGTCATCGTCGACATCGACAAGAACGCCATACAGCAGATATTCACGACGGTCTTCTTCATCGATGAGGTCATATTCTGCGATGTGATCGAGGACGGCTCGAAACTGGTCGGCATGATCACGGGGCAGGCGGCGGTGGGACGCACGCCGCGGATCATCGAGAAGCTCAGCGAAATCGACGGGGTCCTGCGCGTGCGGGAAGCGAAGATCATCAAGCTCGTGGAGGATTGATCGATTCGCCGCTACTCACGGAGGATATCGAGCGTTCGTTGGAAATTCATTGAGGCTGCCCTTCCGTGCGAGGAGGGCAGCCGGTGTCCTTTCAGGCCGGACCGTTCGGCACGATTTGCAAGAAGGGAGTGATCGTTACGGCTGCCAGGGAAGAGGATTTCAGCTACCGGCTGTGGCGATACGACGGGGCGCCGGGGGAACTGATACCACTGCTCCAGTCGGCGCAGGATCACTTCGGCTACATTCCCCGTAGAGCCATCAGCTACATCTCCAGTGTTACCGGAATACCGGAGTCGGAGGTTTACGGCGTCATCACCTTTTATAGCCAGTTCCGTCTTCAGCCGATGGGCAAATACTTGATCAAGGCGTGCGATGGAACGGCATGTCATGTCTCCGGCTCCAAGACGATCATCGATACGATCGAGGATGAACTCGGCATCGAGGTCGGCGGCACGACGGAGGATGGCCTTTTCACCCTCAACACCGTCGCATGCATCGGCTGCTGTTCGCTCTCACCGGTCATCATGATCAGCGAGGATACGCACGGGCGACTGACGCCCGCCGCGGTCCGGAAGCTCCTTCGCGGGTACCGCCGGCGGGAGCGCGCGGCGAAGACGGAGGCGTCAACGGCGAGCTGCAGCGATGGGGCGTGACGCGCGCGGGCCGTCGCGATGGGGCGGGATGTGCGCGGGCTGCAGAGATAAGGCGCGATACGCCACCTACGGAATGGAACAGGTTCAAGAGAAGTCTGGAGTTCTCCAATGAAAAGAGTAATCGTAGGAATGGGAACATGCGGTCTCTCGGCGGGGGCTCAGCACACCTATGACAAGCTGCGTGAGATCCTCGAAGCCGAGCCCGGTCTTTTCACGCTGTCCGGCACCGGATGCATCGGCATGTGCTACCGGGAACCCCTCGTGGAGGTCCGTGACAACGGCGACCGGGTTATTTACGGCGGGGTGACGCCCGAGCTGGCGGAGGAGATCATCACCGGCCACATCAAGGGCGGCACGGTACAGGAAGATCACGTCATCTACCGCATCGCCTCAGACGGCGCGCGGAGCGGGACCGAGGCGGGATTCCAGAAGCTCCAGAAGCGGATCGTTCTCAGAAACTGCGGTACCATCGATCCCGAATCGATCGAGGAGTGCAAGGCGGCCGGGGGGTACCGGGCGCTCAGCTCGGCGCTGCTCGATATGACGCCGGAGAGGATCATACAGGAGATCAAGGATTCCGGTCTCAGGGGGCGCGGCGGCGCGGGGTTCCCGACCGGCCTCAAGTGGTCGTTCGCCGCTTCGTACAAGGCCGATCAAAAGTACGTGGTCTGCAACGCGGACGAGGGTGATCCGGGCGCCTTCATGGACAGATCGGTCCTCGAGGGCGACCCACACTCCGTTCTCGAGGGGATGATAATCTGCGCCAAGGCGATCGGCTCGTCGCTCGGATATATTTACTGCCGGGCCGAATACCCACTGGCGATCCGCAGGCTCAACCTCGCGATCGAGGCGGCACGCGGGAAGGGGTACCTCGGCGCCGACATCCTCGGTTCGGGATTCGATTTCGATGTCAAGATCAAGCAGGGCGCCGGCGCCA
>CBFCXB010000295.1:0-4251 GCA_965601905.1 uncultured bacterium
ATCCTCGGTTCGGGATTCGATTTCGATGTCAAGATCAAGCAGGGCGCCGGCGCCTTCGTCTGCGGTGAGGAGACGGCGCTTTTTGCCTCGATCGAGGGAAAGCGCGGCATGCCGAGGATACGCCCTCCATTCCCCGCCGAGAAGGGTCTGTGGCGGAAGCCGACCAACAACAACAACGTGGAAACCTACGCGAACGTACCGTGGATCATCGTGAACGGCGCCGCGGCCTACGCCGCCTTCGGCACCGAGAAGAGCAGGGGGACCAAGGTGTTCGCCCTGGCGGGGAAGGTGGCCAACGGCGGGCTCGCCGAGGTCCCGATGGGGACGACGATCCGCGACCTCGTCTTGGGGATAGGAGGCGGGATCAAGAAGGGGCGGAAATTCAAGGCGGTCCAGATGGGCGGTCCCTCCGGCGGGTGCATACCGGCGGAGCTGGGAGACACCCCGGTCGATTTCGAATCGATCCCTGCAACCGGCGCGATCATGGGTTCCGGCGGGATGGTTGTACTCGATGATAGGACCTGCATGGTCGAGATGGCCCGTTTCTTTCTCGATTTCACGCAGAACGAATCGTGCGGCAAGTGCACGTTCTGCCGCGTCGGCACGCGCCGCATGCTCGAGATTCTCACCAGGATAACCAAGGGGGAGGGCGAGCCGGAGGATATCGAGAAACTCGGGCTGCTGGGCGAGCAGATCAAGGATGCGAGCCTCTGCGGGCTCGGCCAGACGGCGCCCAATCCGGTGCTCACCACCATCCGGTACTACCGCGACGAGTACGAGGCGCACATCAGGGACAGGAAATGTCCCGCCGGTAGCTGCACGGCGCTCTGCGATTTTCATATCGATCCCGAGAAGTGCACGGGCTGCACGCTCTGCGCGAAGAACTGCCCGGTGGATGCCATCACCGGTGAGTCCAAGAAAACGCACGTGATCAATAACGAAATCTGCGTGAAATGCAGCAAGTGCGTGACGAGCTGCAACTTTGATGCTGTCTATAAGAAATGAGGAGCGAGCACATGGAGAAGGTGAAGGTAGTGATCAACGGCACGGAGATCGAGGCGCCGCCGGGCGCAACGATCCTCGACGTGGTCACCGAGAACGACCTCGATCGTATACCGACGCTGTGCCATTCACCGGAGCTCGAGCCGTACGGTTCCTGCTTCGTGTGCGTGGTGGAGGTCAAGGGCCGGCGGAACCTCGTCCCGGCGTGCGCCACGAGGATCGCGCCGGATATGGAGATCGAGACCCGTAACGAGCGCATCATCGCCTCGCGCAGGACCGCCCTCGAGCTGCTCATCTCGAACCACTACGCGGACTGCGTTTCCCCCTGCATGGAGGGGTGTCCCGCCGGCGTCGACGCGCAGGGCTACATCGCGCTGTCGGCGATGGGTCTCTACCGGGAGGCCGTCGATCTGATCCGCGAGTCCAATCCCTTCCCGGCGATATGCGGCCGGGTCTGCGTGCGCAAATGCGAGGTGGTCTGCCGGCGCGGCGACGTGGACAAGCCGGTAGGAATCAATGCAATCAAGCGGTTCGTGACCGATTCTCCCGGTGTCTACGACGGCACAACGCTTCGGGAGCCGGAGACGGGGAAAACGGTCGGGATCGTTGGCGCGGGCCCCGCGGGGCTCACCGCCGCATGGTTCCTGGGCCGCAAGGGGCACAAACCCGTCGTCTACGAGGCGATGGAACGTTCGGGAGGGATGCTGCGCTACGGTATTCCCACCTACCGTCTCCCCGACGAAGTTCTCGACCGGGAGGTCGAGTATATCTGCCGGGCGGGCGCCGAGATACATTACAACGTCAGGATTGGAGAGAATATCACACTCGACGAGTTGAAGAAACGCCACGATGCCGTTTTTGTCGGTGCGGGCGCATGGATGGGAAAGCCGATGCGCGTCGAGGGCGAGTTCGATACCGAAGGAATCGTATCGGGGACCGATTTCCTGCAGGAGAAGGCTGACAATCCCGAGCCGCTCTCCGGGACGGTGGTGGTCGTGGGCGGCGGCAACACGGCGATGGACGTTGCGCGGACGTCGTGGCGGCTCAATGCGGACAAGGTGATAATTCTCTACCGCCGGACCAAGGCGGAGATGCCGGCCGACGAGATGGAAATCGAGGATGCCCTTGAGGAGGGTATCGAGATCATGGAACTCGCCGCGCCGATAGGCATCATCAAGGAGAACGGCAGGCTGAAGGCCCTGCGGTGCCGGAGAATGAAGCTCGGCGAACCTGACGATTCCGGCAGGCGCCGCCCCGTGCCGCTCGAGGGCTCCGAGTTCGATCTCCCGTGCCAGCTCGCCGTCGCGGCGATCGGCCAGGCACCGGTTCTCGAGGGGCTCACCGGGGTCGCCGGAGACGATCTCGAGCTGACGAGGTGGAAAACGGTTGTTACCGATCCCACGACCATGAAGACAAATATCGAGGGTCTCTTCGCCGGTGGTGACGTGGCCGATGACGGGCCGACGGTGGTGATCGATGCGGTCGGGGACGGCCAGAGGGCGGCGAAGGCAATTCACGCGTACCTCGCGGGTGAGGAGTTTTCCGAGCCCCCCTTCGTCGTGCGGAAGGAATTCTGGAGCAAGCCCGGCATGGCCGAGCTGGGAGACGTCAAGGAGAGCCCGCGCCACGAGGTGCACATGATCGACGTCGAATCGCGGCGGGGCAATTTCACCGAGGTGGCCACCGGATTCGAGTACGAAGACAACGTGCACGAGTGCGACCGCTGTCTCTCGTGCGGATGCGTCAGATTCGAGGACTGCCGGCTGCGTCTCTACGCCGAGGAGTACGGCGTCGATATGGAACGATTCAAGGGGCATGTGCGCAAGCACAAGATCGACGACCGTCACCCCTACCTCGTCTATGATCCGAACAAATGCATTCTCTGCTCGCGCTGCATCAGAACCTGCGAGCGCGTGCTGCCGATCTCCGCGCTGGGGCTCGTCGGGCGCGGTTTCCAGACGGAGATGCGTCCCGCGATGAACGATCCGCTCGTCGAGACGAGTTGCGTGAGCTGCGGGAACTGCGTCGATGCCTGCCCGACGGGTGCGCTGACAATGAAGTATCCCTTCCCCGGCAGGGCGGCGCTTCATACGGACGATGTCGACTCTGCCTGCGGGTTCTGCTCGCTGGCCTGCCCCATCACGGTCAAGCGGTTCGGCGACGGCCGTTACTTTATCGGCTCGTCCGGCGTTCCCGGCGATTACCTGTGCCGGTACGGGCGGTTCGGGCACGAGCTGTTCATCAAGAAGAACCGGATCACCGAACCCGAGGTTCGCAGCGGCAACAAACGGAAGAAGATCGATATGTGCGGGGCGCAGCGGGAGATCGTCGCGGGGCTGGAGCGCATCGCCCAGAAGCACGGCGCCGGCGCAATCGGCGTGTTTGTCTCTCCCGAGCTCACCAACGAGGAGCTCTACCTTGCCGGGCGGATTGCCCGCGAGGGTCTCGGCACGAACAACATCGTTTCACTTTCGGTCCTCTCCGCCGGGAAGGAGGCGGGGATTCTCGATGGATCGTTCGGGTACACCGCCTCGACGTCGGATCGCTCCACCATCGGGGAGGCCGATCTCATCATCTGCAACAACACCTCGATCGAGTCGGACCATCTCATTCTCGCCGTCGACGTTATCAAAACGGTCCGCGGCGGTGCGAAGTTCATCGTCGCCAATTCCACACTCGATGCGAACGATCAGCTCCTCGCAACACTGGCGATGGACCCGATGCGCGGCCGGGCGGCGGTCCTCTGGAACGGCGTGATGCAACTGCTGTTGGATGACGGGTTCTTCCCGCCCGCTGCGGTGAAAAAGATGCCCGGGGCCAAGGAGTTTCTCGCAGGCAGGGATTTCGGTATCGAGCGGGTGTCGGAATCGACGGGAATAGAACCGGCCGCGATTCGCGGAGCGGCGGAGATCATCCGCGAGGCCGAGCGGATCGTATTCATACACAGCCCCGACCGGCCGCAGGATCAGGCGCCGTACGACATCGAGACGCTGGCCAATTTCGTCGTGCTCCTGCGGGCCGCCGGAAAGCGGGCCGCAGGGAAGCGGGCCGCAGGGAAGCGGGCCGACCTTCTCCTGCCGCGCATCCTCGGCAACAGCGCCGGTCTCGAGGTCATGGGCGCCGATCCGGCGTTCGCGCCGGGCAGGATTCCCGTGCCCGGGGATCTCGCCGGCGCCGCGAGCCACGAGGAGTTGCGCTCGATGCTCGAACGTGGTGAAATCAGGGGGGCGCTCGTGATCGGCGAGGATC
>CBFCXB010000296.1:0-4233 GCA_965601905.1 uncultured bacterium
GGCGGCCTCGTGACCTATCTCGTGAAGGACGAGCAACGGGAGCGGGGGCATCACTCCGTCGAATGGAACGGCGTGGATGCGCCGGACAGACCGGTGGCGAGCGGCGTGTACTTCTACAGGCTCAAGGTGGCGAAGAAAATCCTCACCAAGAAATTGGTCATCGTAAAATAGCGTGGCCTCACCCCGAACCGATCACTCCTTCGTGGCTTCGGCCCGCTCCTCGTTCGACATCTCCGCGAGCTTCTCGATCTCCTTTATATCCAGGCCGAGTCCCCCGGCGACACGCGTGCCGTACTCGACGTCCGCCTTGTAAAAGAGCGCGCACTGGCGAAGCTGTATCCGTTTCCGGGCGTTGCCGAGATGGGCGACGATATTGCCGACGAGATGCTCGCGGGCCGTGTCGTCCATGACCGTGCGGTACAACTCGCCCGGCTGCACGAAGTCGTCCTGCGGGTAGGTGGGCTTATGCCGCGCGGCCATGCCGGCAACGTCGATCGGCGGTTCCGCCGCATGAATCCGTCACGCTGGTAGGTGCTGGTCGCGGCCTTCGCCCGATTCACCGGGAGCTGTTCGTAGTTGGGACCGAGACGGTGGCGGTGGGTGTCATGGTACGCGAAGAGCCTCCCCTGCAGCATCTTGTCCGGCGACGGGCCGATACCCGGAACGAAGTTGCTCGGACTGAACGCGGCCTGCTCCACGTCGTCGAAATAGTTATCGGGATTGCGGTCGAGAACCATCTTCCCGACTTCGATCGGCGGGTAGTCGCCGTGGGGCCAGACCTTGGTAATATCGAAGGGATCGAAGCGGTACTTGTTCGCGTCCTCCGGCGGCATGATCTGGACCTCGAGCCGCCAGGCCGGGTGCTCTCCCCGTCCGATCGCCTCGAAGAGATCGCGTGTCGAATGGTCCGGATCCTCGGACGTCATCGCCGCCGCCTCTTCGCGGGTGAAATTCTTGATGCCCTGCAGGGTCTTGAAATGGTACTGCACCCAGACATACTCGCCCCGTGCGTTGTACCACATGTAGGTATGGCTGGAGTAGCCGTTCATGTTGCGGTAGCCGTACGGCGTTCCCCGGTCCGAGAAGAGGACCGTCACCTGGTGGATCGACTCGGGCGTGAGAGAGAGAAAATCCCAGAACATATCGGGATCGGGCAGGTTGGACCGTGGATGGCGCTTCTGTGTGTGAATGAAATCGGGAAACTTGATCGTGTCCCGGATGAAGAAGACGGGCGTATTGTTGCCGACCAAGTCGTAATTGCCGGCCGCGGTGTAGAACTTGAGGGCGAAGCCGCGCGGGTCGCGCGCCGAATCTGACGATCCCTTCTCGCCGCCGACCGTCGAAAAACGCGCGAAAAGCTCCGTCTTCTTTCCCACCTCGGACAGGAATTCGGCCTTCGTGTACTTCGACACGTCGTTCGTCACCTCGAAATAGCCGTGCGCACCCGCCCCCTTGGCGTGGACGACGCGCTCGGGTATCCGTTCCCGGTTGAAGTGGGCCAGTTTCTGCAGCAGGTGCACGTCCTGGATCAGTATCGGACCGCGCTCACCGGCGGTGATGCTGTTCTGATCGTCGGCCACCGGCGTTCCCCAGGCCGTTGTCAGCTTGCGCTTCTTGCCCTTCGCCATAACGAACCTCCTTTGAATAAAATGATATTTTTCGCGAATGCCCCAAAGATGGTGAGGCGATTATAGCGGTATCTGTTCTTAACTCAAAGGGATTGTTTTCTCCGGTGCACAGGGCATATTCGCTTCAATGCCGATTCACTTGAAAATACTGGTGGGCGAAGCAGGACTTGAACCTGCGACTTCCTGCTTGTAAGGCAGGCGCTCTGACCAACTGAGCTATTCGCCCTTGATGAGCGCGATCGGAATGAGAATGCAATAGCCCAGCACGAGGAGTGCGGGCGCCAGCGAGATCGAACCGCGCGCCAGCGTCACGTACCCGATGACAATGGCGGCCAGCGCGAGGATGATGATCATTGTCCTGTAGTGTAGTAATTTCATGCTCTATCCTTGTTCTATCCGAATGTGCCGAATGCACCCTAGTACAATTAATGCACAACCCATTACATGTCAAGCGTTTCGTTCATGCTCCCCGAACGGTACCCCTCGAGGTCTACCACAATATACGTAAACCCGAGCCCCTTGAGATGTTCCACGATTCTGCGCCGCGTGGCCTCATCGAGCAGCCGGTCGATCTCGGGCGGCGGCACCTCGATGCGTGCGACGCTCCCGTGGTGGCGGAGACGGCACGAGGTGAATCCGATCGAGCAGACATACTCCTCCGCCAGGCGTACCTGATCACACTTCTCCCTCGTGACCGGCTCGCCGTACGGAATCCTCGTGGCAAGACAGGCCAACGCCGGCTTGTTCCAGGTCGACAGCCCCCGCTCCCTGGAGAGCGCGCGTATCTCATCCTTCGTGAGATCCGCCTCGACGAGGGGGCTCAGTATGCCCAGCTCGCGGATCGCGGCCAGTCCCGGCCGGTAATCGCCCGTATCGTCGACGTTCGACGCCTCGAAAACGCACAAGAGACCGCGCTCCGTGGCAATTTCCCGCATCCGCGTGAAGATGTCTTTCTTGCAATGGTAACACCGGTCCGGTGGATTGTTCCTGAATTCGTCGCGCTCCAGGTCGTCGCTCCTCACGAGCAGGTGCTCGACACCGAGCGTCTTGGCGATCCTGCATGCGACGTTGATCTCGGCGGGCGGCACGACGGGCGATTCAATCGTGACGGCCAGAACGTTCGCCGGTCCGAGGACCGCCGCCGCAACGCTGAGAAGATAGCTCGAATCGACACCGCCCGAGAATGCAATGAGCACACCATGGCATTTCCCGATGATCTCCTCGAGGGCACGAGCCTTATCGTGTACTGAATTAATGATCGATCTCCCGTGCCGGTGCCGGATGCCACCGGCAAACTATAGCGCCGGCCGCGCCGGTGCCGGCCGCTCCGGCACACAAGAGCACCCCGCGCCGGCCGATTCATTCGGAGGTGACTTCTTCGCTCCCACCCGCCTTCTGCTCCTCGATATCGTCGACCCATGGAACGCCGCCGTCGGTGACGCGCTCCTTGGCGATCAGGTGCTCCCGCAGGGTCTTGCTGAAATAGTGCCTGCCCGTGCCGTCCGCGACGAAGTAGAGATCCTCGCTCCCTTCGAGCGGCTGCACCGCTGAGAGGATCGCGGCGCGCCCGGGGCTGCAGATCGGCCCCGGCGGCAGCCCCTGCACCCGGTAGGTGTTGTACGGGGAAGCGGCGCGCAGATCCTTGTAGTAGAGCCTTCTGCGCACCCCGCCGAGGGCGTAGGCAACGGTCGGATCGGCCTCGAGCCGCCAGCCGCGCTGCAAACGATTGTGATAGACGGCCGAGATGCGTGGCATCTCCGAATCGTAGACCGCCTCAGCCTGTATGATAGAGGCGAGTGTCACCATCTCGTTCTCACTGAGCCCCGTGGAGTCGGCATGCGCCCGCACATCGACGTCGTACACCTCCCGGAACCGGTGCACCATCCGGTCGATGACATCCCGCGGCGTGAGCGGCCAGCTGAAAAGATACGTATCGGGGAAGAGGTACCCCTCGAGCGACGGTGCGACGATCCCGTGATGCGCCATGACGGAGTCATCGCCCGTCAGTTCCATGAATACGATCGAATCGATCTCCGCATCCGCCTGGAGGATGGATGCGATTTCCGCCAGCATGAACCCTTCCGGAATGACCACGCGCGTGTAATCAACCTCGCCCGAGGCGAGCCTTCCCAGCACAGCGGCAACACTCTCACCCCGCATGAAGAGGTAACGGCCGGCCTGGATCTTACGCTCCTTGCGTGTGAGGAACGCGGCCCAGCGAAAGAATCCGGGGTGCCTGACAATCCCTGTCTCGACGAGCTGTTCCTGGATATCCTTGAGCGTCGCCCCTGGCAGCACCCTGATTTCGACCCGCCGCGAGGCGGAGTCGGATGTATCCTCGTAGTAGAGACCCGCGACGTGCACGAACGCCAGAACGAGCGCCGTCAGTACACACGATATGATAACGGACAGTCTCGGCACTACCCATTCCTCCCGTCTGAGCTTCGCCGCGAAACCGGCGCAATGCCATGGGGATTATCATTCATATCCCGTTCCTCTCGTCGAGATAGCTCTGGAGCAGCAGCACGGCGGCGAGCCGGTCGATATCGCCCGCGTCGTGCTTTCGCGCTGCGGTCCGCACCGCGCGCCGCGAAGCTCCCTGCCC
>CBFCXB010000297.1:0-4220 GCA_965601905.1 uncultured bacterium
GAGGCACCTGCCCGGGCATCCACGGCTCGTGAGCACGCAATTGTCTATCATGTAAGGCCCCGGGAACGCCGACCGTTGCAGGAGGGGCAGCTCGTCGAGGTCGTGGATTAGGTCTCGGGCCCGATTGTTGCGTACCACTCCCTGGCTCCGATAGCTCAGGCCGCCGATGTCGGCCCAAGCGCCGTGCCCTCGCAGGTGGCATTCCGCGATCTCCAGCATGGCGAATTCGCCTTCGCCGCGGACCACCATGTCTACCGCTGGGTCGGAAAGGGTTTCCTCCACCTTGAATGAGACGTGGGGTCCGCCGAGAACGACCAGGGCACTCGGATCGATCGCCTTGCACTGCTGGGCGACACGGTGGGCATTCGTTATTCCTTCCGTCGACGCCGAGATGCCGATGAGCCGCGGCCGCACGGATCGCATCGTCTCCGCGATGTCCTCCCGGGTCGTACGGCAGTTGCAGGCGTCGAGACCGGCCACGCTGTATCCGTTGTCAACCAGCACGGCAGCGAGGCTGGCGAGGCCAACCGGCAACGTGCCGACGATTCTGGTGAACATGTCCTTCATCGGATTCGTGGGTGGAATGGCGACCAGCAGGATGTCTCGTGGTATCATCACGTCTTTGGCTCCTTTGACGCGGCCAGACGGCGCTGGTGCGCCGCGTACTCCCGCGCCACATGAGGAGGCATATGGTTTATGACCTCCAGTGATGCGCTCACAAAGAGTGAGCGAATCTGCATGTGGCTCAGATGCGGCGTGTCCATGACAGGACTTAGAAAATTGTAGTCGGAGTAGTTGCGGGATGCCAGGTGCACGCCTAGCTGCGAAGCGGAGGTGAAGAGCGGCGTGCCGGGATATGGGGTACAGACATGGAGTCGAATCTCGGCGCCGTAGTCCCGCGCCAGGCCGCAGGCGAAGTCCACAGTATTTCGAATCGTCTCCTCCGTATCCTGCGGATGGCCGATCATGAAACTGCACAGGATCAAACGGATGCCGCACGCGGCCGCGCTTCGGACCGCCGACGTGACCTGATCCAAGGTGATGTGCTTCTGGATCTGGTCCAGGACCGCCTGGGAGCCGGACTCGACACCGAACTGGATGATCGAGCATCCGCACTCCTTCATGCGTTGTAGCAGATCGGCGGTCGCGACGTCCACGCGCGACTCGCAAACCCAATCGAGGGAAAGGGCGAGCGCTTGTATGTAACGGCAGATGCGGAGCAGGCGTGGCACGTTTGCGGTCATCGTATCGTCCGAGAAATTGAGCTGGGTCCGACCTTGGCTTTTGAGGAACAATATCTCGTCCATGACCCCGGCAGCGGTCCGGCTTCGGTAGCGCCCTCCAGCCATGGCGCCAGCGGAACAGAATATGCACCGGTGAGGGCAGCCGCGACTGGTCACGATCGGATCGCGGTGGGTCGTGTACTCATAGTTACGGAAAAGGTGCCGAGCAGGAAGCGGCAGATCATCGAGGTCTTCGACGAAGCGCCGGCCCGGCGTGGAGGTGAAGGTCCCGTCCTGGGCGGCGAAGGAGATTCCTTGAATGTCGTGGATGTCGCCCAGCCCGCGGAGAAAGTGGTTGGCCAGTTCTAGCAAGGTGAGCTCCCCTTCCCGGTGGACCACGACATCGACGGCTCCGGATGCAAGAATCTCATTCGCGGTGAACGTTGCGTGAGGGCCACCGGATGATACCTCCGGGGTACTTCCCCGCATACAAAATCACGTTTATGACTACGAATCATTGCACCGACCGGGGTCAAAACGCCCAAAAGCCGTCCGCTCGTCATTGACGCGAAAATCCAATTTCTTATCTATCGGGTCATCGAGACAAAGAAGATGATTCTCTTGAAGTGATGATGCGAACGCAAACGCGATCTTAAAGGACGGCTTCAATCACGTACAGCTCCACCAGGCGCGCACCTGATGTGATTTGCGCATGTATGATTCATGCCCGCCGTACACCAGGATGCCTCCCGGATCGCCGGAGTACCCGATGTACCTGTCGAGCGATTGCAGGAAATCCGCCGCCACCGTTTCACCTGCTTTTACCTCAATGGGAACTCGTTTCAGGCCCAAATCGAGGATGAAATCGACTTCGTGACCACGCGAATCACGCCAAAAGTATATCGGTGGCGGTTCCCCACGGTGCCTGAAGAGCTTTTGAAGTTCATTGAAGACGAAGTTTTCAAAGACGGCGCCGCGCAGAGGGTGAACATGAAGATCTTGAGCCCTCCTAATTCCGAGGAGATGACAGAGAAGGCCTGTATCGACGAAATAGAGTTTCGGCCTCCTGACGAGCCGCTTCGAGAAGTTCTGATGGTGCGGCCGGACGAAATCGATGACGTAACTCGCCCTGAGCACTGATAGCCACTTCTTGGCAGTCACATGGCTTACACCCGCGTCCGAGCCGAGCGCTGAAGCATTGAGAAGATTTCCCGCACGCCCCGCGCACAGCCCGAGGAAACGGGAGAATGTATCCAGGTCTCCAATTCCCGATATCATCCGTACATCACGTTCTACATATGTTCGCACATATCCGTTCAGCCAGGTTATGGGATCGAGTTGTTCGGCGTGAATGCGAGGGAACAAGCCGTTAAACAGAATTACTTCAAGTGCGAACTCCGGTCGGATTTCGGAAGCGGTGGGGAGATGTAAGAAGGTTTGCAAGTCTCTGGCGGATCTTGGTATCAACTCCGCAATGGACAGAGGAAGGAGTTCGAGGATGGCTACACGGCCCGCCAGTGACTGGCTGATTTTTTCAGAAAGGAGAAAATGCTGCGAGCCTGTGAGCAGGAGTGGTCCCCCCCGTTTTTCATCCACGAATCCCTGTAGGTACGAAAAGAGGTCCGGTGCGCGCTGAACCTCGTCCAGTATCACCCCCCCTTTGCCTTCGAGCCGCCGGAGAAATCCTCGTGGATCCTCCACCGCCTCCTCGCGGTTTTGGAGATCCTCGAGTGAAATGTACAGGAAATCTCCGTGAGTGGCTCTCGCCAGTGTGGTTTTTCCCGATTGACGGGGACCGGTCAGAAAAATGACCGGATACTGCGTGGTAAGGGTCAAAAGCCGTTCAGACAGTGTTCGCTGGATCATGATTCAATAATAACCATCGGAAAAATATGTGTCAATATGAAACTTTCAATTTCAGATTGCACGGTGAGCCGTATCTTCGGCAATCAAGTGCTTACCGTCACCTGAGCAGCACGGCTTTTTTACTGAGATACCATTTTTAGTGGATTTTCTGGAGACTAAAAAAACTCCCTTATATCAGCAGATTGCCTTGCAATCATTACAATTGCATAAGTTAGGGCTTAGCAATGAAGCCATAGCAAGGCATTTCGATGTAGATGGCAAGACGGTTGCGAAAGCGCTGAGTTGGGTGATGGACAAATCCTAGAAATATTTTAGATCAACCCTTGATTCAAGGTCCGAAACATTGGCGCACAACGTCTATGACTGACAACCGCGTTTACCATCCCGGCACTCTTGTGCCATATCCTTGATAACCGTCGCTGTGCTGCAAGCGGCACGATAAAAACCGCTTATCAATAACAATCTTCCCGCACCCATACCCCGGCACCGGTCTTGCCAATAACGATCTTCTATCTTCCATACCCCGGCACCGGTCTTGCCCTGCAGATATCCAGAAATAGCTGTTTCACATCAGCAGGACATACACCATGGCTTACCGCGCCCGCCGTTTTGGAGAAAATGCACTCTACAAGATTCTCAACGACCATTGGGGGAACTTTGTCAGCGCCCATGAAGAGCGTTTCCAGCACGCCTGCGGCGCGCTGCGCGGTGTGGCGGAGCGTGTGGTGAGCCGGTTCCTCGATTGCGGAAATCCCATGAACGGCTTCGCCCGTATCAAGTGCTCGAGCTGTGGCGCGGAAAAACTCCTGCATTTCAGCTGCAAGACACGCGGATTCTGTCCGAGCTGCCAAGCACGGAGGGCAGAGGAGTGGGCGAGATGGTTTGCAGAAGATCTCTCGGAGCCGGTTCCCCACGACCAGATCGTTTTCACCATACCCAAGATGCTGCGCGCCTGCTTCCGGTATGACCGAACGCTCATGACCGATCTCTCGAGGGCCGCCTATAGAGCGGCCTCACGGTTCATCGAGATGGCCGCCGGGCCCGGCGTGCGGCCGGCGATGGCGGTCGTCAAGCATACGTTCGGCGAGGGAGTGAGATTCCATCCACACCTGCACACGCTCGTAACATCGG
>CBFCXB010000298.1:0-4195 GCA_965601905.1 uncultured bacterium
GGGCAGACGCTGCGCCACAACGGTTCCGGCTGGGTTGTTTCGGATCTCATCTACAACGACGGCAGCAGGGTCGGCATCGGGACCACCAGCCCGCTCGCCAACATGGAAGTGGTCGGCGACAACATCGGGTATCATTTCAGGCTCAGCGCTCCCACGGGGGTCGGTCCCGCCCTCTATCTGAATGCGGCGAACAAGGACTGGGTAATATACGGCACCAACCCGGCCGCAGGCGCGGGGGACCGCAAGTTCGTCATACGGGATTACTCGGCCGCCACGGACCGGCTGGTCATCGATGAGAACGGGCGTGTGGGCATACAGGAGAAGAACCCGGACGCGACGCTGCATCTGCCGGGAATCAACTGGGACCTGAACACTACGGAAGGCGACTTCAAGATCGGAGACGATACCTGCCGGCTGAAGATCGGTGTGGCGACGGGCGGGCTGGGCGCCGGTACGGCGGGGATCCGTGTGCAGGGGGGGCTCGAAAAGCTCGTCCTCGGCGCCGGCCCGGCCGAGGTGCTGTGGATCGAGAACAGCGGCATCGTGAGCATCGGATCCGAGGAACAGGCCGGGCAGCTCGGTATCTACCGGAATGGGGTGCCGCATCGCCAGATGTGGGCTTTTGCGGATGATTACGGCGGCAACATCTACCTGTACGATGAAAACGGGGATATTCACACATGGATCGCGGCCGGTCAGAGCGGTACCGGCGGGAATCTCAACGTTTTTCGCAACCCGGGGAACACCGGTTTCGGGGTAATCGGGAACTGGGCCGGTACGGAAGAACCACGCGTGTGGGTCAACGGGTCATCCCAGTATGCCGGCTTCTACATGGATCAGACCGGCACCAGCTCCGTCCAGCTTCCCGCCGGAGCAATCGATCGCACCGAGCGCCTCGACGAGCCGGGTTATGCGAGTAACAACGCATGGGATGCAGTCGGGCCGGCACTCACGGGACCCGATATCGATGTCCTCACTTCCCGGACGATAACCGTCCCGCGTGACGGGTGTGTGTTGGCTATTGCTACAGCGCAGGTAGATGTCCATCATGCGTATGATACGCAAAGTTATGCTTTCTTCGGTGTCTCTGATGATTCAACGGCATTCCCGGTGTGCCAGGATGTGATGCTCGAGCTCAGCCAGTATCTTCCGAGTGGTGACTATACGTTCCCCGTTACAAACCACAGCCTCTTCAGTCTCACCGGGGCCGGTTCGTACACATTCTACTTCCTCGGGCAGCAACATAGCGGTAGTTTCCAGATCTTCGACGTTCAGCTCACGCTGGTCTATTTATCGAGCGCATACGGCACGGTGAGTGCAACAGCGGCCGGTATGAGGATAGCTGAAGAAGGAAGCTCCGCACCGTTGCAATCGCCGGCCGATATCGAGGCCGAGCGTCAGGAGTCGATCGCCTTCAACGCCGCCCGCATCGAGCGGGAGCTGGCGGAGCTCCGTTCCCAGGTTGAACGGATGAAGCGCGAGATGGAGATGGAACGGCAAGGCAGGTGAGGCCTACAGTCTGTGACATCGCAGATTTAAGAACGAGAGAGGAGTGCGCGGTCCGTTTATCAGGCTACGGAGTATGTGTCGCTCATAGGGAAACGGCTCGAGGAACTGGAATGGTAACGGAATGATCAGACAATTCCATGGCGGGTGACATATACAGTGGAAAAGGAGAATTCGATATTGAATGTATACTCCGAGGCGCCGGTCAGCGTTTCATCCCCTATCAACATTATCCCGAGAAATGCTGCAGCACCGGCTGATCGAATGACATGACGATCAGGCTGTCGTTCTTTTGCAGGGCGTCGAATTCGCCGATCCTCGGATTCATGATCACCCGCTTGTTTCTCTTGATTCCGATCAGGATAATCGGATTCTCGGGATTTCTGTTTTCGTTGATGGTCTTCGATAAATCCACGAACGACCGTCCGATATAATTCTCCGGATATCTCGTGCCGTCAACCATGTAGATTTCGTTGGTCTCCTTCGAGTACGTCAGCAACTGCTGGTATACATCGGACAGCTTGCCGTAGAGCGCGCACTGGGCGATGATTCCGAGCCCGTAGTCGGATGAACAGACCCATTCATCCACTCCGGCGTCGAGAAGATGCTGGGTCTTGTTGTGATTGATCACTTCGGCGACGATGTGCGGCTTGACGGGCAGGTCTTTCTCCAGCTTGGTGATCGCCAGGGAAATGAGGGCGGTAGTGCCATCGGGATCGGAACATTCGTCCGAGGCGAGTATGATCACGCTCTTTGCCAGGTGTGCTCTGGCCTTTTTCAGCACACGATGAAGCGTGGGATCGCTTCTGATGAAAAACACCTTTTCGTACTCCGTGCTCATTCTCAGTTCTTCCTCATCGATATCCCGCTTGGCGATGACCACAATTTCCGTTTCGGGTTCGGCGAGAGGCGAATGTATCTCCCTTATGATGCGATCCCCCCGGTTGTTCCAATTGCAAATCACGATGTGTTCTCCAAGATCTTTCGGCATCTTTACTTCTCCTTTGAAATGGATGAATAGCGATGCAATTTTTCCGATGAACGTGGCAACGATCGCAACGCCGATGAGCAGCGAGACGATCGAGATAACCTTTCCGATTATCGTCTTCTGCCCGAAATCATCGTACTCGCCGAGATAGAGAATGAAGACGATTCTGAATGCATCGAGGAGGTTTTCCGTTTCTTCGAATTTGTACACGATGATGACGGTCGAACAGAAGAAAATGATCAAGCATACGATGGCCGTGATTAATGGCTTTCTCCGTAAGATCGATTTGTATCTCATGTCACAATAAGAATTAACGCTTTAGAAAAATGCCGGCACGGTATGATCGGATGGTTGCATGCGCCGGATTTCCTCGGTAACTCGTCTCTCATGGGTGATCGACATCGTACCGTTATACAACATGCTTGACAAGAGAATATCATACGGCGGTGAGCGGCGGGAGGGGGAATTGATGAAAAATCCCGTGCCGGAATACACGCATAGTGTATTGTAGAGACCGGATTTGCATGGGATGCGTTGTGCCCCGAATTCAAAGTGATGTCGAAGTTCCCGGCGAAATAGGGATGCGGGCCACGAGACGCTGGTCCGAGCAAAGGAGGCGGATCATGAGAGAAGGCGGATATTGTTACTTGAGGACGGCGCTTTCGGTCTTTTTTATCGTATCGGTTGTTTTCTCCGCGGCCGCACCGGGCGCGGCTCTCGCGCGCGAAGACTGCTCCGGCGGGTGTTCCTCGCCCGTAGCCATGCGCTCCTCGCCCGTAGCCATTCCCGCGCAGGAGAAGCAGGATCACCACGAGCATCCGTCGCCCGGGCGGGTTCACCGGTTCGAACGGCAGGTGGTGACCGTCGAGGATTTCAGCGCCACGGGGCTCATACTGGCGATCGGCGGGGGTGGTGAGGGGATAATCGGACGGCTCAAGGGCGAGCAGGTCGTCGCGATCGACATCAGCAGGCCGGAATTGGAGGGTGCGCCGCCGGGACCGCTCAAGATCGTCATGGATGCGCGTGACATGAAGTTTCTCGACGGCAGCTTCGGTGCCGCCTCTTCGTTCTTCACCCTCTGCTACATAGACGGCGAGGACCACCCGAAGGTGTTCGAGGAGACCTTCAGGGTATTGCGATCGGGCGGGAAATTCCTCGTCTGGGACGTGATATTCGGGGAGAGGATCGACGAGAATAAGGACAGTGCGGTCATCCCGCTCATCGTCAGGCTGCCCGACCGGGGGATCGGAACCGGTTACGGCGTGCACTGGCCGGAGAAGCCGCACGATCTCGATTACTACATGAAATTGGCCGGGCAGGCGGGATTCGAGGTGGTCGGCTCGGACAAGGAGGGTCAGTGGTTCTTTCTCGTCCTCGAAAAACCGTGAGGTCGCTATCCGGGCGGGGGAAGGCGAAGCGCCGTCCCCCGCATCGTTTCAAACGGCGGAATCCGCCGGATTATTCCTTCGATGGCGTCTTTATACAACGGCGCTCGATCTTCTTTTCTACGTTCTTTTCCATCGGGCACCCTTCCATCTTCATCTTTTTGCCGGGGCAGCCGGACCCGACCGTTTTATGAGCTCCGCCCGGATAGTATGAACCGGTCATCTTGTGGATTGTGCCCGCCATCTTACCGTGGCCGCCCATGCCGCCCTGCCCCTTCATCATACAGGCGTGGCCGCCCATGGAGCAGCAACCCAT
>CBFCXB010000299.1:0-4192 GCA_965601905.1 uncultured bacterium
GTTACTACGAGCCCATGCGAGAGGTTCAAAGAGTTGATAAACTCCGTAATTCAGCCTCGGCTCCTCGCTTTGGATCACTCCCCCGGGGGAATGTCTCCGCAAGCGCCGCCACGCGTCGCTGCCCCGACGCCCGGCCGAAGAATTGCGGCTCAGCGGCAGCTCGTAGCTGACCGCTGCAGCCGCAATTCGCTGGCGCGGCAAGAAGTGTCCGCGCCAGCGAATATATTATTCCAGGCGGTAGAACTTTTTCATGTGATCTGCTCCGTACTCGTCTTCCGCCGCTAGCCTGTTATGTTGTGCGCAGAGAAGCCTGAGGTTCTCCGGTGAATGATCACCGCCCTTCGCGTATGGAATAATATGATCTATCTCGAGGTTCCGGGTCTCCCCGCGCCGTTTGCCGTTCTTACTTGTAAACGTACACCTGCCGCCGTCACGCACGAATACTTCGTCACGCACCGTCTGCGAGATGTGGCGGGTTCTCGCGGCGCCGGTGCGTTTCTTGTCGGTTTCTTTCGGCCTTGCGGGCATGCTGCCCTCCTCGCCGCGCTGCGATCTCTTTTTCATTCTACTCTCGGGGCTGTGACGATCGAGATATTCCTTCAATAGAACGCCGAATAATTTTTCGAATCCCAATCTCTTCGGATACTTCGTCGATAGGATGCTCCTGGCCCTCTCAAGATTCCGCATGAACTCCGGCTCAACGGTGAACTCTATTTTAAATTTCTTCGTGACCACAACCCGCTCGGGACGGTGCCGGGCCACCAGCAGCTCGGCGTCCCGGAATGGCTTTCCCCTGACCCGGTCAAGAACATCCCCGGCATTGAAAATGTAAAAAGCGGACCCCTGCCTTCCCTGGAAAAAGCATAAAAATACCCGTCAAGAAAAAAATATTACAACTTGGAAAGGGTTAAATTATTTTCCAAACAGTGGCTTGGAGGATGAACACCGAGCGCAATATACTAAGTTTGCTAATTAAAAATAATTCTTGTTTACGCTGAAGGTGGGTAGTAGATTTATATTAGGCAAGAGGAAGATTTCAACGCAGCAAAAGGGTAGAAAAATTAACAGCGAGGATATTATAATGAAACGTTTCCTTGTAAACAGCGCGTGTCTGTTAGAGGTGGTGTTGATAGTCATGGTTAGTAGCTCAGCGGGTAACGCAGCGCTTGAAAAGGCCACCTTCGCCGGTGGGTGTTTTTGGTGTCTGGAGGAACCGTTCGGGCAGCTCGACGGTGTCGTCGATGTCGTCTCGGGCTACACCGGCGGTCATGTCGAGAACCCTTCCTACGATGAGGTCTGCTCCGGCACGACGGGTCATTACGAGGCGGTACGGGTGACCTACGATCCGTCGAAAATTGCCTACGAGCAGCTTCTCGAGGTCTTCTGGCGGCAGATCGATCCGACCGATCCGGGAGGCCAGTTCGCCGATCGCGGCCCGCAGTACCGAACGGCGATCTTCTACCACACCGAAAAACAGAAAGAACTCGCCGAGCGTTCCAAAAAGGCACTGGACGGATCGGGTATATTTAACGGAACGGTCGTTACCGAGATACTGACCGCTTCGATCTATTACGAGGCGGAGGAGTACCACCAGGGGTACTATCGCACATGTCCGGTGCAGTATAAGGCGTACCGGAAAGGATCGGGACGCGAGGGATTTATCGGAAATATATGGGGCGATAGGCCCGGAAATATTTTTCAGAAACATGACGATACGGGGAAGCCGTCCGGCGGGGAAGGGGATTTCCCGGAGGGGGCCCGCCAAAAAGAAAGCGGAGCATACATGAAGCTGAACGGTGACAAAATCAAGGAAAGACTCACCCCGCTCCAGTACGCCGTGACGCAGGAATGCGGCACCGAGCCGGCATTCAACAATGAATTCTGGAACAATAAGAGTGAAGGTATCTATGTCGATATCGTGACGGGGGAGCCGCTGTTCATCTCACTCGACAAGTTCGATTCGGGTTCGGGATGGCCGAGCTTCACGAAACCGCTCGAGCCGGTCAATGTCGTCGAAAATGTGGATCGCAGCCACGGCATGGTGCGCACCGAGGTGCGCAGCCGGCACAGCGATTCCCATCTCGGACACGTCTTCGAGGACGGGCCGGCGCCGACGGGTCTCCGCTACTGCATCAATTCAGCGGCCCTTCGATTCATCCCGAAGGAGGATCTCGGTAAAGAAGGGTATGGAGAGTATTTAAAATTATTTGAAAATAAAGACTGATGTCGTGTTCAGGGCGCCGCGCCGCCGCCTGAATATTCATTGAGAACGACGGCGCCGCCGCCGGCGCTGCAAGATACCAGCTCGAATGTTCCGTTCATCTCTGCGAGATAGATTATCACCGGTCTTACGGTAGGTGGATCGGTGCATCCGGCCCCGTGGGGAAACCGAGCAGCATCCACACGGCCAGCAGGATCGTCCAGAATATACCGAATATGATGCTATACGGCAGCATCGTTGCGGTGATCGTGCCGATCCCGTACTTCTCGTCGTACTTCTGGGCGAAGGCGACGATCAGTGCGAAGTAGCTCATCATCGGAGTGATGATATTGGTGATCGAGTCACCGATCCGGAATGCCGCCTGAGTGATCCCCGGGTGGTAGCCGAGAAGCATGAACATCGGGACGAATATAGGCGCCATGATCGCCCACTTGGCCGATGCGCTCCCCATGAAGAGATTGATGAACGCCGAGAGGACGACGAACGAAACGAGCAGCCAAACGCCCGTGAATCCGATTGATTTTAAAAGCTCCGCCCCCCTGATCGCCAGCAGCACCCCCATGTTGCTGTTCTTGAAGTAATAGACGAACTGCCCGGCGAAGAAGACGAGGACGATATATCCGGCGAGTCCCTTCATCGAGCCGGTCATGTGTCTGACGACGTCCTTGTCGTTTCGAATCGTGCCGACGGCGATCCCGTAGGCCAGACCGGGAACGAGGAAGAACACCATGATCGCCGTGATGAGACCGTTCATGAAGGGGGAGCGAAGCAACGAGCCCGTCTCGGGATTGCGGAGTATCGCATTCTCCGGAATCGTGAGGATCGCGAGAATGACGAGCACCGCGGCGAGTGCGATCCCCGCCCAGACGAGTCCCCGCTTCTCATGGGTCGAGACCTCTTCGAATCCTTCGGCCGCCTTACCCTCGTATGCGCCGAGCCGCGGTTCGACGAACTTTTCCGTCACCCACGTTCCCAGCACGACGAGGAGACATGCGGAAACGATCATGAAATAGAAGTTCACCGCCGGGTTGATGTGCATCGCCGGGGCGACGAGATTTGCGGCCGATTCGGAGAGGCCGGCGAGGATCGGGTCGATCGATCCGATGAGAAAATTGGCGCCGAATCCGCCCGAAACGCCGCAGAAGGCGGCCGCGATCCCCGCGAGCGGGTGGCGTTTGAAAGCGGCGAAGATCATCCCTCCGAGGGGAATCAGGACGACGTACCCCGCGCTCGAGGCGAGGTGCGAGAGGATTCCGGCGGCAATGACCGCCGCCGTGACGAGCCGCCGCGGCGCGGCGGTCACGAGGTGCCTGAGAAGCGCCGAGAGGAGACCTGATCCCTCCGCGACGCCGATACCGATCATCGCGACGAGAACGATGCCGAGCGGAGGGAAGTAGACGAAGTTGTCGGTCGCCTTTGAGAAGATGAAGCGGAGCCCCTCTGCGTTCAGAAGGCTCACCGCCTCGATCGTTTCGCCGGTGCCGGGATGGACGGCCGTCGATCCGCTCCGGGAGACGATCTCCGAGACGATCACGACTGCGAGTGCGAATATCGCGAAGAGCGTGGCCGGGTGCGGAAAGCGGTTCCCAATCGTTTCGATTCTGTCCAGTACCCGAAGCAGGGCGGAGCGTCCGGCCTGCGCCGGTTTGGCGGTATCCTCTCGAACCATCGATCAGTTCCTCGTATCGTCCACAGATCCGTGCCGCGCGTCATGGCATCGCCGCCGCGCCGTCGGCATTCCCTCCCGTGTGCGCCGTGAGCCCGGCGGCCGGCGGAACTTACGCCGGTACGCCGAATTCTACGCGTAACTACTTACTTTTATGGACAATATAATTATTGCGACGCACAGGCAAGGGATTTCCCGTGTTCGTGCCGCCGTTACTGGAGCCCGCTGCCCGCCGTGGCGGGGATGAGCCTGCCGAACTTCACGCCCTTCATCGCGATCAGCTCATCGGAGATTCGCTGAATGCG
>CBFCXB010000300.1:0-4183 GCA_965601905.1 uncultured bacterium
AACCCGATCTCGAAATCGGGAACGAGCTCGCCGGCCCTGACGCGCCTGTCCGGATCCAGCATGGCGATTGTCGATTGGACCTCCTCGACATCGGCGTAGGCGCCGGACAGCATCTCGTAATACCGGGCCACCTCCTCCCGGTTCCCGCTGTATTGCACCCACCGTGCAAGATTCGCCAGTGTCGACGCCCGGACGAGGCGATCCGGGTTCTCCCGCACGATTCCAAGCAGGAGTTTCTTCCCTTCGCTCCGTTTGAATGTAGCGGCGATATTGCTCGCAAGGTTGGGATAGATTCCCCAGAGTTTCGAGCGGGCGGATACCGTATCGAAAATCTCACGCGCCGTCGTCGTATCCATGCGCAGCGGAACCCGCCGAAGCATCCCGATATGCACCGCCGCATACTCCCGTACGGCCCGCGGATACTCGCCCTTCATGTATGCTCCGAGCAGCGCGGCCTCCTCCGCCCCGTCAAAACGAAACCCTTTCAAATCTTCGTGCTCTTTTTCATGCGCATGCATGGCCACAATGAATGATGCGTTTTCCCGCTCGTAAATACGCTCTATGGCCGTGAGATCCTGCAGCCACGTGTGACGGTCGTCGAAACGCACGCGCGGCCCGGCCGTCTCCCGCCCGGCCGGATGGTCGTGCGGCACGGGATAGATGGCAACCTCGACCGTTTCATCGGAATCATCAATCGAGAATGGAAACAACACGCGTTCCGATCCCGCGCAGTAGATCTGAAGCCGGTACCATCCGGGGCGCACCGCTTTCAGGGAAAACGTACCGTCACCGGCCACCGTCACGGTCTGCATCGGCCGGCGATCGTGCTTGTTGATGCCGTAGATATGCACCTGCGCATATGCGGGGCGAGAGCCGTCCTCGAGGACGAGCCTGCCGGTGACCGGTATCAATCGGGTGGGATCGACCCCCCGCCACGGAACCCCGGTGTTTGAAACGGGGAGCAGTTCGATCTCCGCTTCGGCCCGGTACTCGGTCCCCGCGGAATCCACCGCCGTGTAGATCCATATGAACCGCGACGGCATGGGATACATCGATTGGATCCAGTTGTTGGAATCCGCCGCGGCCTCACCGGTCCCGATCCATCCGTCGACAACGGTATCGCCCGCCTGGTACCACTCCGTGAAATCATCGCTGCCGTAGGGTTCTTCGCCGATATTCGCTAATTGCCAGGAGCCGTCGCCGAAGGCATATGCCCCGAATTTGATGATGCGGACGGGGACATCGAGGTTATTGTGTATCTCCGTCCTGAACCGCCACCGGTAACTCCCGGGCCTCTCCGTGGAATCCGGCACGATCTACACCGGCACCGGATTCGGGACGTGCCTGACCGACAACGATCCGCTTTCGCGCTCCGTGAGGGTACCCGCCAAACAGAGCGCCGGAAACACCACGAAGAGAAATATGATTGTATTCACAACCCGCATACTCTAATCGCATCTAATTTGAAATGTTTTCAGCAGACCGGCTAGTCCTCGCCGTCCTCCTCCAGCCACTCGCGCGCCTCCCCGATGGTTCGAAAAACACCGATGCGGGACGGGGCTTCACTCAACTCCGACAGCGCCACGTAGATCCACGAAAGACATCAATCGCCTTCCCAGTATATCTTCTCTTTTTTTCGAATCATAAATTGCGGGCCGACGTGCAGGGTATCGATATACTCCGCGAAACTGGCGGCAAATGCATCGATCGATATTTTCGGCCTTCTCCCGGGGGAACGTTCCTCGAGCTTGTAGTGGTAGTCATCGAAAATGAGAATTCCCCCATCCTTGAGGAGCGACCAGCTCAGTACGGCGTCGGTGAGCACGGCGGGTGCACTGTGATCGCCATCTATATAGATGATATCGAACGAGCCGGGAGGTAATTTCTTCAAAACGGTTTGGGATCCCCCTTTGATGACCTTCACCCTGTCGGCGCATCCCGATCTCCGAATGTTCCTCGTGAACAATTGCTGCAGACCATCGGGGAAGATGTCGACGGCGGTGGCCCTAGATGTGGGGTGCGTCAGGATATTCTCCAGCATCCATATCATCGCCCGTCCCTCGAAGACCCCTACTTCAAGGTAGTGTATATCAGCCTTGCCACTGAACGGCGCCAGCACATCGTTCCATACCCGAATGTGCTGCGTGAACCAGTTGGTTGTGAAGTTGTAGTTCTTCTTGTAGCCGAAATCACGCTGCGTTCCCTTCCGCTGCGGACCGGAGGCCGAAAGGCCAAAAAACCCCAACAAAATGATAAAAAGAATGGTATGGAAAGAAACGGCTGTTTTCATGAATTTCAGTATAGCCGAGGTGGTAATGCTGTCAAATCCTTTCTCCGCGAGCCCCGCGGCGTGCATGGGGGCGTCGAAATCGGCACCCGGGGCGACGCAAATCTACATTTACAAATGATATCGCGCAGTACAATATGTATGTGAGCCTATCCCTTTATCCCGTTGCGGAGGTAATGATACATGAGCGATCGATTCTTTCAACTTTCAAACAGCCCGACGTGCGACGGCACGCCACTTACGAAGCTTCTGTCGACACCGCGATTCCAATTCATCGTATTGCTGCTGCTGACGCTGTTTCTCTGCACGATCAAACTGGATGACGGGGGTCTGATGGCATACGATGAATGCTACTATGCGCAGAAATCGAAGGAGATGGTATCGAGCGGCGACTGGATGACCCAGCACTACCTCGGCAGGCCGTGTCACATGAATCCGTGGCTGCACATGTGGATGATCGCCGCCAGCTATCGGGTTTTCGGCGTCAACGAGTGGGCGGCCCGTTTCCCCACGTGCCTGCAAACCGTTTTCATCATTCTACTGACTTACCTGCTCGTGCAATTTCTGACCGGCAGACCGTGGATAAGCATGCTGGCGGCATCCTGCCTCCTCTTCTCCGATTTCTTCTTCAAATACGCGAAGAAGGCGCACATGGATCACCTCGTGACGCTGCTGTTCCTCGTGGCCATGATCGCATTCATCCTGGGCAGGAAGCGTAATCAACGCTGGTTCCTCGTGATGGGGCTCGCCGTCGGTCTCTCCGTGCTCACGAAATCGCTGCTCGGCCTGATGCCGCTTGTCGTGATCGCCGTCTTCGTGATCGCCGGGAGGGAGTGGGCTCTCGTGAAACGCCCGCTTTTCTGGGCGGCAATCGTGCTCGCGCTCGCCGTCGGCTCGAGCTGGTACCTCTACGAATACGCGAACTTCGGAAACGATTTCGTGCGGGAGCATTTTGGATGGCAACTGCTTTCGCGTACCTTTGCGAGCGATACGAAGGGGGCTGGAACATCGATCGGCGTGTTCCTCTACGAGCGAATACACAACATATACCTGTTCATGCGGGATGCGCATATCTGGTTCGCGCTGGCGCTTCTCGGCGCGATACTATCTTTTGTTCCCCGCACGGACAGGGATGACTTCAAAGACATCGGGGCGGAACGGTTGCTCCTGATCCTCTGGGTGGTGGTGCCGATGGTGCTCATATCATTCACCAGAACCTTCAAGGGGTGGTACCTGATGCCGTCGTACGTGCCGCTGGCGATACTGACCGCTTTCCTCTTTTCCCGTGTCATTCGGCGGCCCGAACGGCTGCGCATCGTGAACTATGTAGTTCTCTCGCTTCTCTTTCTCTACCTCGCCGTATTCATCGTTACACCGCTTTTCACGTTCGACCTGAAATACGAAATCCGCCATCCGGGCATCAGAAAGCTCGCCACGAAGGTGAGAATGCTGGAGCCGGGACCGCAGCGGGTGCTCTACTTTCCGGCATCGAGGGAGATCGCCGACCGGAACGATCTCACGGTGGATCTGTCGAGCTACTGGGGCTTTTCGCTGCCGTGGAACTTCTACAGCGACCACCCGCTCGATGCACGGGCGGTGAAAACGGACCTCGAGGAGGTGCGCAGGCAGATGACCGATACCGGCGCCATCTGCTTCACGACGGCGGAAGGGTACCGGGCGATCTCAAATGACCGCACGCTGCCCTTCGAGGTGATCGGACGCGCCGTGGACAGGAGTATGACGTATGTCGTCTGTTGCGGCAGGGGCAGCTACACCCGGTGGAAAACGATAATCGAAACGGACCACTCCCGCTCCCCGCTGTACTCGCTTCGTAACTATTGACGGTGCGACGGCCTACTAACAGTGCGACGGCCTACTAACGGCGCGACGGCCTAC
>CBFCXB010000301.1:0-4176 GCA_965601905.1 uncultured bacterium
CCGGCCAGGTTATGGACAAAGTTATTTTGACGGATTAAGGCTAGCCCCGGGAAAAATCGACGGACGAAGACGGGCGCGATTCATTAAGAAAGGGCGGGGATCGGCTCCCCGCCCTTCTTTTATCACTCCCATCCGGGTACGTCTACTTCCGATCCTCCAGAAGGTGCTGCACCACATGAGGATCGGCCAGCGTCGTCGTATCGCCGACATCATCGCTTCCGGCGGCGATGCTCTTGAGGATTCTCCTCATGATCTTGCCGCTGCGTGTCTTCGGCAGCGCATCGGCGAACTGTATCTTGTCCGGCTTTGCGATCGGACCGATCTCCTTGGCAACATGGTTCCGCAGCTCGGCTATGAGCTCGTCGGATTTCTCGACGCCGCCCGTCAGGGTCACGAACGCATAGAGACCCTGCCCCTTGATCTCGTGCGGCATCGGAACCACGGCGGCCTCGGCAACGGTCGGGTGGCTCACCAGAGCACTCTCGACTTCCATCGTACCGATCCGGTGGCCGGAGACGTTTATCACATCATCCACGCGCCCCATGATCCAGAAGTAACCGTCCTCGTCCTCCCGTGCACCGTCACCGGTGAAGTAGATGTCCTTGAAGCGGGTGTAGTACTGGTCCTTGTACCGCTGGTCATCGCCCCAGATCGTTCTGAGCATGCCGGGCCACGGCTGACGGATAACAAGGTAGCCCCCCTCGTTGGTATCGCAGGGGGAACCATCCTCGCGTACCACCTGCGGGAAAACGCCGGGGAACGGCTTGGTCGCAGAACCGGGCTTCATCGGGAAAGCGCCGGGGAGTGGTGTGATCAGGATGCCGCCGGTTTCGGTCTGCCACCAGGTGTCGACGATCGGGCATAGCTCGCCGCCGATCACCTTGTAGTACCACATCCAGGCCTCCGGGTTGATCGGCTCGCCGACGGTCCCGAGCAGGCGCAGGCTCGAGAGGTCGCGCTTGGCGGGCCAATCGTCACCGTTGCGCATGATCGCCCTGATCGCGGTCGGCGCGGTGTAGAAGATGTTGACCTTGAAGCGTTCAACGACTTCCCAGAAACGATCCGGCTCGGGGTAGCTCGGCACGCCCTCGAACATCAGACTCGTGGCGCCGAGACTCAAGGGTCCGTACACGATGTACGAGTGACCGGTGATCCAGCCGATGTCCGCCGTGCACCAGAAGACATCGTCATCCTTGAGATCGAAGATGAGCTTCGAGGTGTAGGTGACGTAGAGAAGATATCCCGCCGTTGTGTGCACGACACCCTTCGGTTTACCCGTCGTACCGCTCGTGTAGAGGATGAATGCAACGTCTTCCGCTTCCATCTCCTCCGCGGGGCACTCGGCACCCGCGTCCTTCATCTCATCGTGCCACCAGTGATCGCGTCCCTCGACCATCTCGACGTCGATGCCGGTACGCTTCACGACGATCACGTTCTCGACGGACGGCGAACCCTTCATGGCCTCATCGGCGTTATGCTTCAGTTGGATCGTCTTGCCGCTGCGGAATGATCCGTCGGAGGTGACGAGCAGCTTCGCCTCGGCGTCCACATTCCGGTCCTTGAGAGACTCCGCGCTGAATCCGCCGAACACGATGCTGTGGATCACGCCGATCCGGACGCAGGCGAGCATCGCGATGGCCAGCTCCGGAATCATCGGCAGGTACAGGCAGACGCGATCGCCCTTCTTGATCCCGAACTTCTTGAGAACGTTGGCGAACTTGCATACCTCGGTGTACAGCTCCCGGTAGGTGAACGTCTTCGACTCCTCGAGCGGTTCGGCCTGCCATATGAGGGCGGCCTTGTCGGCCCGGCCATTCTCGAGGTGCCTGTCGAGACAGTTGTAAGCGATATTGGTTTTCCCGCCCGCGAACCATTTGGCGAAAGGCGGCTTCCATTCGAGAACCGAGTCCCACTTCTTGTACCAGTGGATCATCTCGGCCTGTTCGGCCCAGAAATTCTCGAGATCGTCCTCTGACTTCTTGTAGAGAGCCTCGTATTCATTCATGCTCCCTACATAGGCCTTCTTCGAAAATTCCTGAGGCGGCTTGAAAACCCGTTTCTCATCAAGCATCGAAGTTATGGTCTTTTTCTCCTCGGCCATACATAACCTCCCATTTGGATTGCAGTTGTGGCTTTCTCACGTGAATAAAAAAATACGCAAAATCGCCCATCAAGAATTATGGATGTTACAGCCCAACACCCGTATTGTCAAGTCAAAATCTGAACAACACAATCAACCCGACCCCGACCGACAATATGTCCAGTAAATTGGCTATTGCCGCCGAAAAGTCAAGATTAAAATTTGGTTATGGATCTCCTCCCGTGACGTGCGTCTACCGGGAGCAGGCCGTACATGATTCCAAGCGTGAATCGACGATCGTGCCCGGTTGGAAGAAACATGGCGGGAGAGGATGCTCGGCAGTCTGAACGGCGCGGCGAGTCGGCCGTTCCGAGTGGCGATCGCCCCCTCCCGCCGGGAAGCGTGTTGAATCCGCTGAAATCGAGAGTGCGACACGCTATAATCGACTATCGCATGCACCTTCCCATTCTGTGGCTGTGACAAACGTCTTCCGCTATCCAGTCCGAACACATTGTTTTTACGAAGAGCTTCACGCCGTAGTATTGCCCCGGACTGACATCGAATGTCACCGAATGATTCTCGCTGTATTGTCCGTCTGTCCCGAGATTCAAAAATGAAGTAATCCTCACGGAATGTATCCGAATCCAAAATCGTTAACGGCGTTCTCCCGGAAAAAACGTGAACTCGGCGTTCCCTTACGCGTATAAAAATGTGCGCCTCTTGATTAGATCGAAACATGCTTCATGGAGAACTCCACATGAAACAATCGACTTCTCTCGCCGTGATCATTCTTCTCGTATCGCTGGCTCCCCTCGTTCTCGACTCCTGCGGCGGGAGGCGGCCTGCGCACGAGGCCGACATCGTCGAGCCGCACGCTATCGAGGGACGAAAAGACCTCTTCCAGGCGGGTGATTTCTTCTTCGCCGGGCAACCGGACGAGGAGACGTTCCGGTGGCTTGCCAGCCAGGGGGTTACTCTGGTTATCAACCTGCGCACCGAGAAGGAGATCACACAGCACACCGAAAAGCACTTCAATGAGGATTCTCTGATGCAGGTCATGGATATGGCATATGCCGCGATCCCGCTCGGCGGGGACGCCGGATATCCTCCCGCCGCGGTCGATCGGTTAGCCGGACTGCTCAAGAAGCACGAGGGAAAGACGTTGATACACTGCGCCGGCGCGGGACGGGTCGGTCACCTCTGGATGGCCTACCTCGTCAAGTACCGGGACTACTCGATCGACGACGCGATCGCCATCGGCAAGAAGATAAAATTCAGGTTTCCCCTGGAGGAGTTGCTCGATACCCGATTCGCGATTCGCGAAAAGCGGTAACTTCCCTATTGACAATGAAGAGCAAAGATTGCTTATTGAATAACGGGAGCTCGAAATGGCTCGTTTTTCAATAATGCGATCGGTAGGCTCATCAGGCGTACTCTGCGCGCTGATCGTGCTTCTGTATGCGTGTTGCGGCGACGAAGGAATTCGACCCTCGAACGGCGACAGACCTCTCTGCGACATCGAACCCTCCACGATCAATTTCGGTGTCGTCGAGACAGGCGATGTCATCGACACGCTGGCGATTATCACGAACACCGGTAAAATTCCCTTCACCTACCGTATCAGCACAGATTCGCGACACTACGAAATCATGAGCGTTGTGGGCCCCGACACTCTCAACGAGGGGGACTGGATCGCGGTGTCGTTTCGCTTCAAGCCGGACACGGTAGGTACCGTGCCGTGCAGAATTGAGACGGGTTGCGGCGCATGCGGAGACATAGCCTGCTCCGGTGTCGGTATCGAGTTGAGCGTGTGTGATATAGAACCGCAGACACTCGACTTCGATGCCATTTTCGCCGGCGAGTATCTCGAGGACTCGTTTGTCCTCAGCAACGGGGGTGAGGGAATCATCCGTGGTGAGATCGGGGAATCGAGCGAATACTATTCGATCGTAACGGGTGCCGGTCCATATGCCATCGGCGCCGGCGAATCGGTGACGGTAACAGTACGCTACGAGCCCCTCACCGCGGGCATTCACGAATGCACGATCGAAACCGGTACCGCGGCCTGCGCCAACGTCACATGCACGGGAATCAGC
>CBFCXB010000302.1:0-4175 GCA_965601905.1 uncultured bacterium
GAAGTCGGGAAACGTCCAGGGGAGATCGTGGAATGCGCCGTCCCGGTACATCATCACCGGATCCGCCCACACACCCTCGCCGAGGTATACCTTCTGCGGCCCCTCCTTGAACGAGGCGAGGACGAGCTTGAAGAAATCCATGTAGCCCGGATCTATATTAAACTTCCTGCCGCCGGCAGCCTCGAAGCTCCGCTCCATCTCCGCCACGGCGAGCTTGACACGCACGAGATCGGTCGCAGGCCGCAGCTTCTCGAACGCGAGGATGGTCCGAACGAGGCCGGCTCCCATTTCGTCCTCGTAGTAATCGGTCATCGCGAACGGGTGTGGTTCGCCGTGAAAATCGACCGGCCCGAGCAGGCGCTCCAGCGCGGGGAGCGGCCCACCCTCGAAATCGGCACCATCATGCGCGAGAACGGCAACGATATATTTCACCGGTGCCGCCTCGGCGGGTCTGCCGGCCCTGGGATGCGACATGATCAATACATCCTTTCGGAATGCTCTCTATCTGCGCCAGGAACGTTTCATCTTCTCGAGAAGCTTGCGGGCCTCATGAAAAACTATCACACATCCCGCCCATCACCTGCGCCACGACCGTTTCATCTTCTCGAGAAGCTCTCGGGCCTCGGCGGTGATCTCACCGGGGATGCCGAATTCCGATTCGATCCGCGATTCGAGCTCCGCGCGGATGTTCTCGTTGATCCTGGCATCGGAGCGCCGCAGGCGGAGGTGATGATCCCTGATATAGAGGTGGCCGCTGCCGGTGAGCCTCGTGAGCTGGAGCGAGTTCATCATCGGCAGGTCGAACGATTCCCGCCAGTACCGCATGAAGAGCGGTTGCGTAATGGGATTCAACCGGACGCAGTATCGCCACTTCCGCTCACCTCCCGTAACGGTGAAAAGATCGTACCGCGTTACGCTCCGCGGCCGGAGTTCGACATTCCCGAACGACGTGGTGAGTCGAACCGGCGCTCCCGAAAGCTCGACCGGCTCCCCGAGAAGGTACCCCGGATCGACGATGTATTTCTTTGCTTTGATCGTGACAACGAGGGCGCAGTGGACATTCGGCCTTTTCATATCGGCCATCACGGGATAGCACCGGTACCCCGCCTTTGCGAGGATCGATCCGAGACAGAATGTTAGTGAGAAACACGTTCCACCGGTTCGATTCTCGATATACCCCGAGACGACTTCGACGGGACGGCGCAACCGTTCCCCGGGACGCTCCACGGTGAATTTGCGGATAATCTTCGTCAGGTTCTCGTACGGAATATTCGCATAGCAGGAAATGATACCGCGCAGCATATCGAGATCGGGATCGCCGCCGGAAAGCTTGAAATGGGCACAAAAAAGCTCTTTCGCATCTCTATTCCTCGCCGTCGATTCGGCGCCTCTAACAAATTCCAACGAATCACGCGTCATGATCTCACCTAATTATATTATTAATCAGCGCATTATACAACCGGGGCTGCACTCCCATCCGGAGAATAATTATAACGCTCTATGGTTGACAAGAGCAAACCATTTACTATATATTAAACATCCCATTATAACGGATTCAACACGCCGGTGCCTATGCACCGGATGGAGACGTTCGAGGGTTCTGCGAGAGAGAGGATCTCCAATGAAAAATATTTCCTTTAAAAAGCTGAACATGGGCCCGCGGCGCGCCGTGTACTTCGAGATCCGTCCCGAGATCGAGAAGTTCGACATCCCGGAAAAAACGGTAACGATGTACGAGGACTACGATCTCATCTACCGGACGCTCTGCGGCATACTCTACAACTTCGTGCCGACATCGGGGCATCCCGGCGGGAGCATATCCTCCGGAAGGATCGTCGCCGGCGTTCTGTTCGACTCGATGGATTACTGCATCGGCGATCCCGAATGCATCGATGCCGACATGATCTCGTACGCGGCGGGCCACAAGGCAATGGGACTGTACGCGATGTGGGCGCTGCGGAACGAATGCGCCCGCGCGGGCAAACCGGAGATCCTCCCCGAGGAGAAATTCCAGCTCCGCCTGGAAGACCTCCTCGGCTTCAGGAGAAATCCGACGCAGGAGACGCCGCTTTTCAAGAAGTTCAAGGCGAAGTCGCTGGACGGCCACCCGACGCCGCAGACACCGTTCATCAAGCTCTCGACCGGCGCGTCGGGAGTCGGCATTCCGTCGAGCTTCGGTCTCGGTTTCGGGGCAATGGACACCTTCGGCGAGCAGGCGCCGATCCTGCACGCGATCGAGGGTGAAGGTGGAATGACACCCGGGCGTGTCTCGGAGGCGCTCGCCACGGTGGCATCGGCGCAGCTCTGGAACATCAAGATGCACGTCGACTGGAACCAGGCATCGATCGACTCCAATCATGTGTGCAGGGACGGTGAGGAGGCGGGCGAGTACGTCCAGTGGACCCCCTCCGAGTTCTGTTACCTGCACGACTGGAACGTGATCTTCGTCGAGGACGGCAAGGATTTCAGGCAGGTTCTCGCGGCCCAGCAGCTCGCCAAGGAACGGATCAACGATCAGCCCACCGCCGTGATCTACCGTACGATCAAGGGATGGCAGTACGGAATCGTGGGACGCAAATCGCACGGCGCGGGGCATAAATTCTGCTCCGACGAGTATTACGGAACCCTCAAGCCGATTGAGAAGCGCTTCGGCGTCGAGTTCCCCCGATTCGAAGGCGAAGAGAACCAGACCAACATCGAGCAGTACTTCTACGACACGCTGCTCGTCGTCAGAAAGATACTCGAAGAAAACAAACCGGTTGCGGAGTTCTTCGCCGGTCGTCTCGCCGACGCGACGGCCCGATTGAAGAAGCTCGATCGGAAAAAACGCAACAACGCGCCGAACCTCGGCGTTGTGTACAATAGCAAGGTCAAGGCGGAGACGGCCCCCGAGGAATGCAGCTACAAACCGGGAGACTCCCAGACACTCCGCGCCGCCCTCGGCAACACGCTCCGCTACCTGAACAAGGAGACGAACGGCGCATTCATCGGGGCCGCGGCCGATCTGCTCGATTCGACGAGCATCTCGAACCTTGCGAAGGATTTCCCGCAGGGATTCTACAACGCCGTATCGAATCCCGACGCCCGCCTCATCGCCTGCGGAGGCATCTGTGAAGACAACATGGGAGCGTTCATGGCGGGCATCGCCTCGTACGGCACCAATATCGGCGCCGGTTCCTCGTACGGGGCATTCATAGCCGCCCTCCAGCACATCGCCGCACGCCTTCACGGGATCGGCCAGCAGGCGCGGCACTTCTATCTCGGCGAACCGTACCGCACCTTCATCATCGTGTGCGGCCACGCGGGGCTCAAGACCGGCGAGGACGGCCCCACGCACGCCGACCCGCAGGCGCTGCAGCTCCTCCAGGAGAACTTCCCGGCCGGTGTCATGATCACCCTCACGCCGTGGGATCCGAACGAGTTGTACCCGATGACGGTGGCGGGCCTCAAGAAACGGCCGGCGGTGCTCGCCCCCTTCGTAACGCGGCCCAAGGAGAAAATCGTCGACCGCGCCGCGATGAAGCTTCCCCCGGTGACCGAGGCGATCAAGGGACTCTACGCCTTCCGTACGGCCGATCGATCGAAGAAACCCTACCACGGGACGCTCGTCCTCCAGGGAAGCGGCATCACCAACACGTTCGTCCAGGAGGTGCTGCCGCGGATCGACGAGGCGGGACTCAACATGAACATCTTCTACGTCTCGAGCGCCGAGCTGTTCTCGATGCTCCCGCCACAGGAGCAAGAGAAGATCTACCCCGAGGAGTGCGCGCACGAGGCGATGGGGATGACGGGGCTGACCCTGCCGACGATGTACCGCTGGGTCCTCTCACGCGAGGGGAGGCGCCGCACCGTGCACGCATTCATCCACGGCCACTACCTGGGGAGTGGAAAGGCGCACAAGGTGTTCGAGGAGGCCGGTCTCCACGGCGAGGGGCAGTGGAAGTCGATCAAGGAATATGCCGACTGGAATGCGAAGAAAAACGCCTAGCTCCGTAAGGGATAGCCGCGCTCATAAACACAATCGTCCGATTCGCGGGCGCGCCGGGCACTCCCGGTACGCCCGCGGCCCCGGGTGAGCGCCGGGCGCCGGGACGGGGGCGCTCCGGCTCAGACAGTCCGAAGCGCACCGGCATGGAAACGGTGCGTTTTAATAGATCACGTACGGTTGCGGGCCG
>CBFCXB010000303.1:0-4148 GCA_965601905.1 uncultured bacterium
CTTCGCGCGGCGCGGGGATCTGTCGGCGCGGCGGCATGTGGCCAAGACGGTGAAAGACCCGGCGGTCCTCCAGAAGCTCTTCGGGGAGATCGCTCCCCGCTACATCGACAGGCCGGGCGGCTATACCCGTATTCTGAAGACCGGTGTGCGGCACGGGGACGCGGCGCAGACGGCGATACTCGAGCTCGTCGGCGCGGACGAGGAGGGACGCAAGAAGAAGAAAAAGTCACGGAAGAAACGGCCGAAGGTCGAGGTTCCGGGGGGAGCGGTAGCCGCAAAGGGCAAGGCGAAGAAGGAAGAGGTCGAGGAGATTGCTCCGGAGGAAGGTGCCGAAGAGGCCGCTGCTGAGGAGGCCGTCGAAGGGGCCGCTGAAAAGGAAGCCGCTGCTGAGGAGGCTCCGGAAACGAAGGCGGGTGAGGCTGCCGGGGCCGAGGCTCAGGCCGAAGAGAAGACTGCCGAAGAGGCGCCGGCCGGGGCCGAGGCTCAGGCCGTGGATGAGCCCTCGGGGGACGAGGAGGCCGCGGAAGCCGCCGGGGAAGAGAAGCCCGATGCCGGCGCAAAAAAGGAGCCAGAGAAGGGTGACAAGAAATAACCCCGGCGTCCCGATATAGAAGATAAATGCAAAAGTCGCTTCCGAGCGGCTTTTGTTTTTACGGAGGAAAGACGTGGTCATCACCAGCGTGATCCTTCCGGTATTTTTCATCATATTTCTCGGATTCCTCCTGGGACGGTTCGGCCGGATAGACGTGAACGTCATCTCCCGGACCCAGCTCTACATCCTCTCGCCGGCGCTCGTCTTCATGGCAATGGCACGCGCCGAAGTGGAAACGCCCGTCATCCTCAGGGTACTGCTCTACGTCGTGATACTGGTGGGGGTGGTGCTCGGCGTCGTGCAGTCGATCGGATTCATGCTGAGGGGCGATCGGGCCGAGCGGAACGCGATGTCCCTCGTGGCCGTTTTCATGAACAGCGGATTCTACGGCATCCCCGTCTGCATGCTCGCGTTCGGGGATATCGGTGTTGTTTACGCGACGACATTCGTCGTGTGCTCGTCGATGGTGCAGGCCACACTGGGAATATTCATCGCGAGCGCCGGCACGCGCAGGGCGGCCGATGCCCTGTGGACCGTCGCAAAGGTCCCGCTGATCCACGCAATCATCCTTGCGCGTATCCTGACGCATTTTTCGCTCCTCCCGTCCGAGCCGTTCATGAAGATGATCAACATGCTCGGGCAGGCGGCGATCCCCGTCGGCCTGCTCCTTCTGGGGATGCAGCTCGATCGCGTGATTACCGGTCTGCGGGCGGTGGGGCGGGCGGGGCGGGCGGTGGCGGTCCCTGCGGGAACCGTCTCCGGCGGCGCCGTGGCGGTATCCGGCGCGGGCGGCGCCGTGGCGTCTGCAATGGGCGGGGAATCTGCGAACGCTCCGGGCGCGGCGGCGCGCGCTGGTGGAAACGGCGCGGGCGGCAACACGCAAGGCTCCCGGAGCGCTCCGGGCGCGCCGTTGGCTCCGCTCGGCAGGATCGAGATCGCGGGCGGCGTGATCGCCGCCCTCCTCAGGATAGCCGGCGGCTTCGGCGCGGCCCTGTTGATACTGCGATTCTTCGATTTCGACCCGATGCTGCGCAACGTCCTGATCGTCGAGTCCTCGATGCCGACGGCCGTGCACGCCGTCGTCTACGCGACCGAGTTCAACTGCCGGCCGCGGCTCGTGACGATCGGCATTCTCACGGCGACGCTGCTCAGTATCGCAAGCATAACGTTGATTCTGAACTACCTTTCATGAACGGATCCATCGTGTACGAGTGGAATGGCGAGCGGGTGATCATCTTTGCGCCGTCGAATCGCGAGGAGGCGGCCCGGGTGCTCGGCCGGTGCACGGAGCTGGCGGCCGACGGACGCGCGGTGCGCGCCGGCGTTCTCGAGAGCCCGTACCGCCCCGGCGCCCGGTTCGGGCTCGAACGGGTGGAGGCCGCCGGTCACGATTGTGACCACGTGACGGTCGGGCGGCACGTGCACGACGACGAGATAACGGGAGGCCACATCGCGCAAGTGGAGATTCCACTGTACCAGACGGCGGCGGAGGCGATCGAGGCGATCGAGGCGAGCGAGGCGAGCGGCGGAGACGCTGCAATCCGCCTGCTCGTGACACTCAGCAGGATGAACTGCATCCACGAGATCTCGAAGACCGATTTTCTCGCCGTCGTTGACGGCGGGGTGGAATGGAATGCGCTCGTCTCGGAAGTTGAGAATGCCGGACTGTATCTTCCCCACGGCGGCGCCCCCTGCCTCGCCGGAATCCCGGGCGGCATCACCGTGGCCGAGATCGTCACCGGCGGCTCGAGTGCCTCCACCGACGGCCGTTTCGGCGCTCTGCGGGAGTATGTGCTCTCGCTCGAGATGGCGACGCCGGCGGGCGGGCTCATTCATACCGGATCGCGGGCGGTCAAGGATGTCGGCGGGTATGATCTGGCGGGATTCCTGCTCGGAGAGGGCGGGCGCTGCGGTGTCGTGACGCGAGTTACGCTGCGGCTCCTTCCGGCGCCGGGGAGCCGGCTCGTCATAGCGGCACGCGGCCAGACCGGGGAGCTGCAGGCGCTCGCACGGCACGTGCACCGGCGGATGAGGCCAGCATTCATCGAGATATACGGGGGCCCCGCGGCCGCGCTCCTCGCGGGAGAATCGGCCGAAGGGCCGGCGGCCGCGCTCCGCACGATAGAACCCGTAGAAAATCCAGCGGGCGGGGGGGCGGCGGGCCACGGCCTTCTCATCGGAGAGCTGCAGGCGCCCAATCCGGGGGCGGAGGAAGATTTGCTCGGAGAGGCCGCGGCGGCATTCGATGGCGGCCCGAAGATCGTTCGCTGCGATCCCGGGATCGTCCGTAACAGGCGCCGGTTCGCCGCTGTGGTATCTGATGCCCTCGGCGGCGGAGGGGACATTGTCTATCTCTCCTTGGAGACGGCGCTCGAACGGATCGATCGACCCGGTACGATCCAGTACCGGAGCCTCCACCCGCATCGACTCCATTGCTTTCTGCCGAGGGACGCGATCGATCCCTCGGATGAGGCGGGGCGCGGGGATCCCGCCGAGGCCCCGAGATCGCTGCTCGATGTGCTGAAATCGTTTGGCGCCGATAGCCCCCCTGGCCTGCGATCGGAAGTGGTATTGTTTTACCGGTGTAACGGCTCCCTCCGCTACCGGCGCATTCACCGCGACGACTTCGATCGTCCCGTTTCGGCGGTGTTTACCGGTGCGGGTGCGGGTGCGGAGCGGGAGTCCCGTCGCCGGGATGCATTCGATCTCCTCTGGCAACGAGCACGGAAGGTGTTCGACCCGCAGGGTATCATGCTCCCGTGAGCCGGAGCGCACGCGAGGCTGTATTGAAGAATTGTCATGGGTGAACACATTCTCGATACGGTACCCGGTCCGAGGGATGTGACGGAGGACTTTCTCCTCTGCAACAGGTGCGGTACGTGCCGGTCGGTGTGCCCCGTCTTTCTCGTGCTCCGCGAGGAAGGGGCATCGGCCCGCGGCAAGGTCGAGCTCGCCGAGGCGTTCCTGCGCGGTGTGGAGGTCGACGAGAAAAAACTCCAGCAGGTGTTCGATCTCTGCCTGCACTGCATGACCTGCGAGGAGAGCTGCCCCTCGGGGATGCGGGCCGGCGAGATCGTCATGGCGGTGCGCGCGGAGATGGCGCGCCGGGGACGGATTCCCCGCATCAAGCGCCTTGCGCTGCGGGCCCTCGAGAAGATGGACAATGCCCTCTTCAGGGCGATGCGGTTGCTCGGGATCGTCCGACGGGCGCCGCTGCACGGCGTAGGGGGCAAGAGTCCGCTGCGTGTGTTCTTCCCGCTCCTCGGATGGCCGCGCGAGCGGTTCGTTCCGCTCCCGAAGGACCGGCCGTTTCTCGGTTCCAATCCGGAGCTGTTCGAGGCCGCCGGTTCTGAATGCATGCTGCTGCCCGGTCCCGAGGAGGTGCGTCGGATCGCCGCGGCACGCATGGGCGCGATCGATCCCGTGAAGGCCGCCGATCTCATCGGGCGGATCGCCGCGGCGCGCGGGCGCAATCTCGCGGAGCACCGCCGCGCGGACTTCTTCGTCGGGCATGCGGTGAATCATTTCTTGCCCGAGGAGGCGGGGGCGATCACTC
>CBFCXB010000304.1:0-4142 GCA_965601905.1 uncultured bacterium
GCTGTACATCTGGTTGAGGCCGCCCGGTTCGTACCGTGACGGCATCAGGAAGAAATCGCTCCCCGCTTCGATCAGGTGCGCAAGACTGTTGTTGAACTCGAGCTTGAGGCCGAACCGTTTCGGGTGCTTTGCCGCAAGCTTCTTGTAGCTATCGTGATATTCCCGCTGTCCCGGTCCGAGGATGACAAGGTACATCTCCAGCTTCATCAGCCGATCGAACGCCTCCAAGAGGATGTCGAAGCCCTTCTGATCGACTAGCCGTGACACCATGCCGATCACCGGTACGCCCCTGCGCACGGGCAGGTTGTATGCCTTGAGCAGCTCCGTACGGTTCTTCGCCTTACCGGCAAGGTTGTTCGGCGAGAACGTGTACGGGAGGAGCCGGTCGGAGGCGGGATCCCACGCCGCGAGGTCGATCCCGTTCAGGATACCGATAACATCATCCTTTCGCGCCCGCAGAATACATTCCATGCCGTACCCGTACTCTGCCGAGGACATGATCTCCTCCGCGTACGTTTTACTCACCGTACTGATCAGCCCCGCGTAGGAAAGGCCGATCTTCATGACGTTCACGTCGCCCCAGTACTCGAAGGGACTCAGCGGGGTGAAGAGGGTGGAATCGAATCCCGCCTTGGCGATAAATTCGCGTTCGAAGATCCCCTTGTAAGCGAGGTTGTGCACGCTGAAGACCGTGCCCGTTCCCTTGAAATGGGGATCGTCGGCCTCCTCGAATATCAGGTACGCCGGTATCAGGCCGGCGTGAAAATCGTTGCAGTGCAGGACATCGGGAAGGAGATCGCACGCCTTAACCGTTTCGATGACCGCTCGGTTGAAAAATATGGTTCTCTCGTCCTCGTCCTCGAACGCCTCGCCGCTGCCGGAAACGGTATAGATCCCGTCCCGGCCGTAAAAATCCTCGTTCTCGATAAAGTAGACATTAATGCCGGTGCCCGGTTTCCGCGCCGAGTATACGTGAAACGGTTCCCTTCTATTCCCCACGGTGACGGCATCCGGTGTCATGCCGGTCTCCCGCTCGATCCCGAATTCGTCCCGGTCGATAGAGGCGTACAGCGGCGTTATGATCGTCACGCCGCAGCCGAGCTTCTCCAGCTCATCGGGGAGCGCGCCCATCACATCGGCGAGCCCACCGACCTTGGAGAACGGAACGATCTCGGTCGTCACGATCACGATTTGCAAGGTGCGATTCTTCATACCCTCACTTCCGTTTCTGCTCGGTTGCCTCTTTGCATTGTTACAGCTCGCTGGTGCGCAGGACTTCGGCGGCTTCCTCGGGGGGCGTCGGATTGATGTAGAATCCGCTTCCCCACTCGAATCCGGCCACCCGGGTCAGTTTCGGCATGATCTCGATATGCCAGTGATAGTATTCGAGGTCGGGTGTCTTGCAGGGCGCCGTGTGGATGATGAAATTGAACGGGGGGCGGTCAAGAGCGGTGTCGAGTCTCAGAAGAACCATCTTCATGATATCCGACAGATGGGTGAACCATTCAGCCGTCGTTTTCTCGAACGACGATACGTGCTTGATGGGAAGCACCCATGTCTCGAAGGGGAATCGCGACGCGTAGGGGGCAATCGCGACGAAGTAATCATTGGTGTATATGACACGCTTCGAGACCTCGAATTCCTGCTTGATGATATCGCAGAATATGCATCTCTCCTTGAGCTGGTAATGGAAGTTGGCGCCCTCGATCTCCTCGATCGCCCGCTTTGGAATGATCGGCGTCGCGATGATCTGCATGTGCGAATGCTCGAGCGATGCGCCCGCCTCCTTCCCCCAGTTCTTGAAGATAAGGATGTACCGAAATCGCGAGTCCTTGTTGAGATCGATGCTCCTGTCGCGCAGGGCCCAGAAGATGCTCTCGATATGCTCCTTGGAGAGGTACATGAGGTTCTTGAGGTGGTCGGGGGACTCGATGAGAACCTCGTGGGCGCCGACACCGCGCATCATATCGTAATTCCCGTCTCCCCGCTTGTCCAGATCGCCCTCTATCTGCAGGGCGGGAAACTTATTCGGTACGACACGGACCTTCCAGCCCGGCGTGTTCGGCGGGGTCAGCGGATCGCGGTAGGCGAGTACCTCGGGCGGCGTCTTGTCCTCGTTGCCTTCGCAGAAGGGACAGAATCCACCCTTCGGGGGGAGTTTTTCGAGCTTGAAGTCGATCGGGCGTTTTCCCCGCTCCGTCGATATGATCACCCATCTCCCGATAATCGGGTCCTTGCGTAATTCAGGCATTTGTTGTCAATCTCCCTCCGATAGAAGCGGTACACTATCGATGTATCGTTGTCTGGACGATCCAGCAGTCTGGGTACAACTCGACGAGTTTCGCGCGCGCTTCGGCCGCAGCCTCCCGACCGGGAAAGTCCCCCACCCGCACCTTGTACAGACCGCCCTCGAACTCGACGTACGCCGTGCACCCCGTCCGGGCCATCACGGCATCCTTCATCGAATCGGCCTTGGAAAGCTCACTCGAGGCGAATATCTGTATCCGGTAACCGAGATCTGGGTGAGATTCGGCCGTCTCGTCGATCGTTATCTCTTCAACGGAAACGGTGTCGGGAACGAGTGGTTCGATATCTTGCTCGAGCTCGTCCGGATCGGCGGGTACATCCTCCGGCTGCATCTCATCCTCGAGGTCGTATATGGCGGGGCTCTCCTCTTCGATGAGCCCCTCCTCGGGCGGCACGACGCGTTCCGTTTGTTCGGCCTCGCGACCGATGTCTGTCTGTACGCCACTCCGCACGGCGGGCTGCGTACAGCTCATAAAAACAACAAGAAGGCAGCATGCCGCAAGAAACGCCGCAGGCCTTACCGCGCATTTCCTACCGATCATCTGCGCCACCCCCCATCAAACCAATGCACGAACTTCGCCCCTAATTAGCAGAAAACATCTGATAGTGTCAACAGAAATTGGCCGACATCACCCGCGCCCCTCCCCCCACCCCAGTCTAGTGGCCCGGCGAACGCCCATCCTCCAACCGGCGGTAGAGCTGCTCGATCTCGTCGGTGATACGATCCCAGGAGTAGTCACCTTCGACCCTCTCGCGGCCCTTCTTCCCCAATTCCTCCCGCTGCGAATCGCTCAACCGCAGCATATCCCGTATCGCCCGCGCGAGATCCTCCTCGTTGTCCCGCTCGAAGGTGACGGCGATGCCCTCGGAAACCTCCAGGTTTTCGGGAATGTCGCTGACCAGAACGGGGCACCCGTTGCCCATCGCCTCGAGGAGCGAGATCGGGAGGCCCTCGACGAGGGAGGGCAGAACGTAAAACGAACAGTGTGCGTACAACTCGTCGAGATGCGGCCCTGATATGTATCCCGGGAAAAGAACCCGCCCGCCGGCAAGTCGACGGAGCCGGGCGGCGTATGTCTCCTCGAAGCGCGCATCCCCGACAATCACCAGTTTCAGGTCCGTCTCGACGCGCCGGAATGCCCGTATGAGGGTGTGAAATCCCTTTTCAACAATGAACCGGCCGACGGTCAGTATATACCTGCCGCTTTCGATGCCGAGGCGCGCCGCCTCGCCGAACGCGATAGGATCCGCGACGTTGGCCCCGTTCGGTATGTACAGGACCTCACGCCCGTACCGTGATTCGAGCTCCCGCGTCATCAATCTCGACACGGCGATCGCCGCGCTGCAACTGCGAACGGCCGTCCGTTCCCCCCGACGAAGCAGGTGCCGGGCGACCGGACCCCATTTCCGTTGCCGGTAATCAGGCGCATGGATCGTCGCCACCGTCACCTTCCCGAGCATCGACGGAATCCAGCTGAAGAGTGAGGGACCGATTCCGTGATAATGGATCACGTCGTATGGCGCGAACAACGTTGCCACAGAGGCGGTCAATGAATTCGTTGCGGTATCGAGGTTCTTGGTGGGGATGGAAGGGAGCAGGCGTACCTGCATGCCGCGGTATGTACCGTTTGCGCAGAAGGGTCTGCGGCCGAATACGACTATCTCGTGCCCCCGCGCCGCAAGCCTGCCACCGATCTCTTCCACGTGACGCTCGATACCGCCGAACGACGCGGGCAGCCCCTTGGAACCGATCATCGCAACTTTTAAGCCCTTCTCGTGTGCCATCGGAGTCTCGCGTGTAATTGCGGCTCAGCGGCAGCGCGACGCTGGCCGCT
>CBFCXB010000305.1:0-4133 GCA_965601905.1 uncultured bacterium
ACGAGTTGCAGGTTGGGTACGAACTTTTTCGTCAGGTGGTACGTCTTTATGACGCCTACCGGATCCTTGAAGTGATCGAAGCGCGACACCTGGAGCATTAGCGGCCGTTCCGTATCGATACCGAAGCCGGTTACGATCGATTCGACGTCCGCCTTTTTTATCATGACGTTCTTCTCGCTCAGAGGGTCGATGCTCGGTGGGATGAGGTACTCGACGTGCGGGAGCTGCTGCGCGAACGCGGCGAGAGAGAAGACGCTCGCGTCGTAATGCTTGATAAAGTTCCTGATATACTTCCAGACCGGACGGTACGGGCGGCTTACGTCGATGTGGCACCGCCATATCCATTTGCCCCGCCTGTTGGGACAGAATGACAGGAGGGGAGCGGGCTGCGGATCGTGTACAAAGACGATATCCGCTTCCTCGAGGCGCGATCGCAGCTTCTCCGCGTTCTGTTCGTTGGTTTTTTCGTAGGTGCCGAGATGCGACTCCGGAATCTCGACCCTGTTCCCCTGGAGCGCGTTGTGAAAGCTCTTCGTGCACTGGAAAAAAGGTTCATTGCCGTCGATTACTTCCCATGAAACATCGATGCCGAGTTCCTGTTTGAGCGGAATGAGCTTGTTCAGTATCTCCGCGACACCGCCACCCTGCCGTGTGGAATTCACGTGGACCACTTTGATCCCCTTCAGCGTCCTGACGAGCTGATGAAGCTGGTCGATCTCTTCCCAACCGACGATTTTCGCGTATCGTGCAAGCTTCGCGTTGTTCATTCCGCACGCTCCCTGAAGTATTCGGTTACGATGTGCGTCAACTGGAGGCGGAGCTCCGAGAGGGACGAGAAGAACGGGTCGATTGTCGATAGCAGACGGCACAGATCGGTATGACGTTTCTCGAAGCCGTACAGCCACGCGCTGAAATCGTCTATATTACCGAACGTCCGGCGCCGTGCATCGATGAAGTGATAGAATATGCTGCTCGACGTCATGGAGGACACGACCGAGACGAGTTCGCGCGGTTCGCCGATGACCTTGTGCGTGTCGAAGACGACGATCTGCGATGTTATAAAGTGGAACTGCCTGTCGGGCTCGCTCCACGAGAAGTAATCGCTCGTATCGAGCCTCTCCTCAATCGTATCGAGCAGCTCCCGGCGCAGTTCCTCGAGATCGGGGAATTCGGCCGGGTTGATCATGCTCAAACGTTCGGCGAGCGGTTTATCGTGGAGGCTGTGACGGACCCACGATGCGAAGTCGTTGTTGTATTCGGGATCGTCGAAGCGCGGCCGCACGAGGCCTCCCCAGAAATGGTAATAGATGCTCCCCGGTACGACATTCCGGGCGATGTCCCTGAGTTCCTTGAGGTTCTGGGCCTTCTCACCGGTGGCGATGGCGGCGAGCGCGCAATCCTTTATGCCGAATGGTTCATGCATTATCTTGTTTCGAGCCATCGTGCCTTCTCCGTATCGTTCGGTCTCTGGATGCAAAGAGCGGTTTCTTCACCGGGGCCGTATATGGGCGTCTCTGCGATGCCGATATGTGTGATCCGCTATGACCGTTCCGTATCGCCCTCTTCATCTTCATCTGTTTTATCGTATAGTAATGTAACCGGTATGCGCTTTCAACAGATATTTGCCCCCCGCCGCGCCGTCTGCCGGGGAGTACGGACCGGCGGGATGGACCCGCTGCGCCTCGCGGGTATCATCCGAAGGGCTTGCAATGCACGGCGCTGGTCGGTATAATCACCGGAACCTGTTTATTTAACGTAAGGAGCGTATATCAATGAAAGGTATTATTCTTGCCGGCGGGCTTGGGACGAGGCTGCTGCCCCTCACAAAAATAACGAACAAGCATCTGCTTCCGGTCCACGATAAGCCGATGATCTACTATCCGATCAGGACATTGTTGAATGCCGGCATCGAGGATATTCTCATCGTGACGGGCGGCAACAACGCCGGCGATTTTCTACGCCTGCTCGGAAACGGCAAGGAGTTCGGACTCAAGCATATCAACTATACCTACCAGGAGGGGGAAGGAGGCATCGCCGATGCGCTCAGCCTGGCGGAGTACTTCGCCGCCGGCAAGCGGATATGCGTCATTCTCGGAGACAATATTATCGAGAAAAACATCACCAGTGCCGTCGAATCGTACCGTAAGCAGGAAAGCGGTGCCAAGATACTGCTCAAGGAGGTTCCCGACCCGCAGCGTTTCGGTGTCCCGCTGATCGAGGGGGACAGGGTTGTCAAGATAGAGGAAAAACCGAAATCGCCCCGGTCACCCTACGCGGTGGTCGGCATATACATGTACGACCAGTATGTGTTCGAGATCATCAAGAAACTGAAGCCGTCGGAGCGCGGCGAGCTCGAGATCACCGACGTCAACAATGCCTACATCGAAAAGGGCGAACTGGCGTGGGACGTGCTCGAGGGGTGGTGGACCGACGCGGGTACATTCGAATCGCTCCTGCGCGCGAGCAACCTCGTCTCCGAGACCGGTGCTAATAATGTCGACTGACGCTCACCGATCCGGGCGTTCTCATCAATACCGCCTGTGGATGTCGTTGCGGTGATGTCGCTGGCGGTCGAGCGGGATTCTTCGGTCCGCTCACATCAGCGTCGATCGAATGTATTCCTCGAGTGCCTCGCGCCATTCCCGCAACAGATGCAGACCGAGAAGATCGAAGTGATAGTTTCGCATCGCTTCCATGCGGGGGCGTGGTGCGGGGAGGGGAAATTCGGCCGATGAGACCGGCACGAGGCGGCAGTTTTTGATGCCGGCGATCCGGATGATCTCCCCGGCGACCTCGAGACGGCTCGCGCACCCCTCGTTGACGCAGTGGTACTTGCCGTACAGGCCGGATTCGATGAAATTGAAAGCGGCGCGGGAGAGATCGACGGTGTACGTCGGCGAACCGAACTTGTCATTGACGACGGGGAGCTCATCCCTTTCCTGTGCCAGTTCTATGATCTTGGCGACAAATTTCTTGTCCTCGGGGCCGCCGCCGAACATCCAGCCGGCATAGAAGATGTAGAATTTCGTGAGCAGGCCGCGCACGATGAGCTCACCATGGAATTTGGACTGAGCGTATATGCTCTGCGGATTGGGTGTATCGAACTCGATGTACGGCGTCGCCTTGCCCCCGTCGTATACGCTTCCCGTGTTGATGTAGATCATCGTTGCATCGCATTGCTGGCAGGCGAGTGCGACGTTCCGCGTACCGAGCGTGTTGGTGCGGTATGCCTCGTCCGGATCCTTCTCGCAGGCGTCCACGTCGGTCATGGCGGCGAGGTGGAGTACGAACCTCGGGTTGCACGAACATATCTCATCTGTGACGACGTCGACGTTCCGCACGTCGCATTCTTCCAGGTCGGTGGGGAAGACCTCGTAGCGCTCCCCGAATATCGGCACGAGCGCCTGGCCAAGCATGCCCTTGGCTCCGGTCACGTATACTCGGTCCAATGATTTCTCCTCTCGGTTGTACTATCCGTCTCTGCGGTTCCAGTCGTACGGTATGTCGTTGTCGTGGGGGTGGATTCGGAACTCGTCGGGATTATCGTAGTTGTACGGTTCGGAGACCGTGTTGATAACCATCGCTTCCTCGGTGCTGATGCATTTGAATCCATGGCATACGCCTGGTGGAATGGTTATACGCAGGGGATTGCATGCGCCGGCGAACAGTTCCATCACCTCGCCGCGGGTTTTCGATTCGGTGCGCCGGTCGTACAGGACGATCTTCATCATACCGCTTACGACGACCATGTAGTCGTACTGCTTCTCGTGGTAATGCCATCCCTTCACGACACCGGGGTACGCCGTCGTCATATACACCTGTCCGAACCGCGTGAAATCCTCATCGTCCGAGCGCACCATTTCCATGAGGCGCCCCCGTTCGTCGGGGATCACCTTCAATTTCTTGACCTTGACGCCTTCGATCATGCCGGGATCCTCCATCACGTTCATATCAATTATACCGTATACGGATAGCAGTACTGTACTAGGAACGGAAGTGCGCTGTCAACGGTTTGTGGAGATCTCCCGCTCGATGAACGGCGTGTCTCCACCTCCCTCCGCCGCGATTGGTCCAGCGGCACTTCCATCGCCGCCGGCGAGGAGATACAGTACGGTGGCCGCGACGTTGAGGGG
>CBFCXB010000306.1:0-4123 GCA_965601905.1 uncultured bacterium
GAACACCACGAACTACGAGATGACCAAGAAGATGGTGCTGATGCGCTAATCTTTGCGTGGAAGCTCGATTACCCGAGAGGCCGGGGAGTGCATCCCCGGCCTCTTGGTATATTCATCGTTTCGGTTCAGGGCGGGAATCAATGAATGATTGAGTTCATGAATGGATTTATGTTACAATAATATAATATAGTTCCGAATGGGAAGGGAGGACCTGTTGCAGGATGACAGACCGAACAGGGAGATGATCGAGCGGGCCGAGGATCTTATACTTCGGCTCCGTGATATACATTCATGCCGGATCTCGACCGACGAAACGGGCGCGGTATCGGAGGTGCACGTCGTCGCTGCCACGGAGCGCTCCCCGAAGATGATCGCCCGGGATGTCGAGACCTGCCTCAAGGCGGAACTGAATCTTGATATAGATTACCGCAAGATTGGTGTGGTCATTATCGATCCGATGAAGGAGACCGATCCCGCGAAACGGTTGCAGGAGAGCGCCGTGGAGACCGTCCCGGTCGGCGACGATACCACCGACCGGATCGTCGAGGAACGCTTCGCCGAGTTGGCCGGTGTGGATGGTGAGCCGCCCATCGATGAAGCAGCGGCCGTGGAGACGGAGCCTATGGAGACGGTGTCGGTACGGGAAGCTGCTGTGGAAAAGGAGCTTACCCGGGTGCCGGATCATGGCGCCCGTCCTGGTGAAGGCGGTGCTCCTCCAGTCGAGGGTGGCGCCGCGCTGGAATTTCTCGAGGAGGACGTGCGGGTCCGATTCGCTGGCCTCCGACTCGGCATAGAGGAGACGAGGGTCGATGCCGAGGTCAAGCTCGAAAAGAACGGTCTCGAGGTCGTCGGTTGTCTCGGCGGCTTCCGCACCAGCGGGCCGATGTATGAGACGATAGCCGGAGCGACTGTACATGCCCTCACGGAACTCCTTGACGAACGTTTTCATCTATGCTTATCTACAGTCAAGGAGATCGAGGTGTCCGGCAGCAAAGTCCTGCTCGCCGTCGTCGATGTGATCGACGGGCGGGCGGTGCGGAGTTTTGCAGGTTGCGTGTTCGTGGGCCGGGATGCCAACGAGGCTGCGGTCCTCGCCGTGCTCGACGCGCTGAACCGGCCATCCGGCAGATGGAAATCCCGAACCGAAATTCACTACCGGATCAGGTAATCGATCACGGTAACCCCAATTCGTTAAAGCAGTTTTTTCCTGTAAACATATGTTTACATGCACTGCAAAGGCCGGTAACAATCGTTTCCCATTTGCTTGGCATAGAAACTGCTCTTCACAACGTGCTATTTATATATAGCGCAGGATGGTAGTGTGCACGGATAGACAGGGTCCATTCACGGGTGTGATTTGAACAGCGAATTTAAAAATACCGGCTGGCTTTTCAGACTGTACTATACGCTGTTTGTCGTTGCGGGCTTTCTGTGCGCGGGCTATTTCCTCAAGGAGCTTCCATCCGGTCATCTACGCGATATCATTGTCTTCATCACCCTGATAGTCATCGCCGATTCCGTACAGATATCGCTCCCCCGCGGGGGCGCCTCGATCTACGCCTCCTCCCCGATCGACCTGGCGGGAATCATTCTCTTCGGTCCCGCCGTGATGGTGCTCGTCGAGGCGGCCGCGACACTTGTTACCGAGGGTATCCTCCAGCGGAGACCTCTCATCAAGGTCGTGTTCAACGTGCCGCTCCTCGCGCTGACGGTCGGCGTTTCCGGTCTCGTGTACCGTTCCTTCGGGAGCCTCGGTTCACTGGACTCGCCGCTCTTTCTTATCCCTCTCGCAGCGGCGGGAATCGTGTACTACCTTTTCAACACGTGGTCGGTCGCCTTAGTCATCGCGCTCAAGGACATGAGAAATCCGCTCCACGTATGGAAACAGAACTACATGTGGAATTTTTTCCATATCCTCGCCTTTGCGCCGGTCGGCGCGGTGATCGCTCTCCTGTATGCGAAATCGGGCGTCTGGACCATCGCCCTCTTTATCATTCCGCTCTTTCTGGCCCGCTACTCGTTCCAGCTGTACCTCGATATGCGGGATACGCATATCAACACCGTGGCGGCGCTGACATCGGCGCTCGATGCCTCGGATCCCTTCACGCACGGACACTCCTTCAGGGTTTCACGATACGCTCTGCGTATCGCCCGCAAGTTGGGGCTCTCGTCGAGGGATCTCGAGATGCTCGAATACTCGGCGTTGCTCCACGACATCGGCAAGATATCGGTTCAGAACGATATTCTGCTCAAGGTGGGGCCGCTTACCGAGGAGGAGTGGAAGGTACTCCGTGCGCATCCCAATATCGGGGCCGATATCGTCGAGCAGCTCAAGTTTCTCAAGGAGGCCTCGGCGGTCATCCGGTGCCATCATGAGCGGCCCGACGGGTCGGGATACCCGCGCGGTCTGCGGGAGAATGAGATTCCCATCGGAGCGCATATCCTGAACGTCGTGGATGCGTTCGATGCGATGAGCTCCGACCGCCCCTACCGTAAGGCCCTCCCCATCGAGCGGGTCCTCGAGGAGCTGGAAACGTACAAGGGAACCCAGTTCCACGCCAAGGTAACGGATCTCATCCTCGAGCTGTACTGGAAAGGGGAGTTCCCGATCATTGTCGAGGCTGACGCCACGACCGAGATCTACAAATCCCTCGTTGAACACGTGCAGGTGTAGCGGCCGGCACAGTTTCGAGTATGCATTTTCCACTTCATCGGATATAATCCGTACAGCCGAGTACCATGTGTATCGTATAGCGGTGAATTCCAGCCGTCACGAAGCGCGCCGCGGCGGCCGAACGGCGGGCAAGCCCGCGAGGAGGAATAATCAGTGAGTTCACGGTACAAGGAATCCGGTGTTGATATCGATGCGGCGAACAGGGTAAAACGGCGTATCGGCGCCCTGGCGAGGGAGACTTGCCGCGGCGAGGTGCTCTCCAAGATCGGGAACTTCGGCGGCCTCTTCGAGGTGCCGTCGGGGTACGAACGGCCGGTTCTCGTCTCGAGTGTCGACGGTGTCGGCACGAAACTCAGGGTGGCCTTCATGGCGGAACGTCACGATACCGTCGGTGAGGATCTCGTGAATCACTGTGTGAATGATATACTCGTACAGGGAGCCGAGCCGCTCTTCTTTCTCGATTACTTCGCCTGTGGTGTGCTCGATCCCGACGTCGTCGCCTCCGTCGTGGAAGGCCTGGCCCGCGGCTGCATGGAGAACGGATGCGCCCTGATCGGCGGTGAGACCGCCGAAATGCCGGGATTCTACGCCGAGGGCGAGTACGATCTCGCCGGGTGTATCGTCGGGATTGTAGAACGATCGGGAATCATGGACGGGAAAGGGATCGAACCGGGGGATGAAGTATGGGCGTTCCCGTCGAGCGGGCTCCATACCAACGGGTATTCCCTGGCGCGACGGATTGTATTCGAGGAGGAAGGACTCGGTGTGAACGACGAGCTTCCCGGGTCGGGCACGACGGTGGCCGATGCGCTTCTGGCGGTGCATCGGAGTTATCTCCCCGAGTTCAAGATACTTCGCGATTCGCTCGAGATCAGGGGGCTCGCGCACATCACCGGCGGCGGTCTTCTGGAGAATATTCCGCGGATTCTCCCCGCGGGGTGCGCCGTCACGATCGATACCGCATGCTGGACCGTTCCGCCGCTCTTTACATTCCTCGAGGAACGCGGCCGGATCGAGCGGCGCGAAATGTACCGCGTGTTCAACATGGGAATCGGGATGATCCTCATCGTTCCCGAGCTCGGCGCCGGGCTGATGTCGGCGGAGGGGCTCCGCTGGCGGCCGTTCCGCATCGGGACGGTAACAGCCGGAGACGGTGAAGTCCGGCTTGAGGGAGTATGAGCGCGTGATGAGACAATTTGCCAAACCGCGGGTCGTGGTGAGCAGGTGTATCGAGTTCGCGAGCTGTCGGTGGAACGGGCTCAAGATATCGTCCGAAGTGGTACGGAGTTTCATGCCGTTCATCGATTTTCAACCGGTCTGTCCGGAGTACGAGATCGGGCTCGGCATCCCGCGGGATCCGATCAGGGTGGTGTCGGTGGATGATCGGTTGAGGCTCATGCAACCTGCCACGGGGAGGGATGTCACGGACGGGATGAATGCGTTCGCACG
>CBFCXB010000307.1:0-4120 GCA_965601905.1 uncultured bacterium
CGAGCTGCCGCTTCCAATATGTCCGTACACCCTGGGACAGGTGGGGCTCTGGGACGAGAACGATAATTCGATTCCCGATCTGTACGAGATAGAGCCCTCGGTCAAGTTTCTCGATATACCCGGCGTCGAGGACGACACGGTTTGCACGTTCAGCACCGTGATCGCTGCGCGGGCCTGGAACGAGGCGGTGTCGAACCAGAATCCGGCTCAGGATTCGAGCATCAACTATGCCCCCTGGCTGGTCAAGGGGAGATACTGGATCAACAACGGACTCGATTCAAAGTTGACTCCGACAGACCGGAAATGGGACAGCTCTCGTGAGAGTTTCGGATTCATATACGAGGGACTTACACCGGGTCACAACGTAGTGCACATCGAGGTGGAGAACTGCGTCGGGCTTAGAACAGAGGCAACGCGTGAGATCTACTATATCGGGATCAAGTACTATATGATAAGCGCACGCGTGGAAACCGAATATATTGAATTGGGATGGAAGACGGCGGCGGAGGTCTTCGACGCGGAATTCGATGTGGTGCGGGAGGATCTCACGAGCGGCGCTGGCGAGGTCGTCATGGCCACGGTCGATAGCGCAGAGACCGCGGGAACATCACAGAATTATTACCTGTACCGGGACATTTTGATCTCGCCGGGGCACGATTATCGATATCACATACTGGCGCGCTTCGACCTCGAATTCGAGGGCGAGATGGGCCATTTCGTATTCCCATCGCAGAGTATTACAAAGACGGCAATGCTGCCTATCAATTCGGGCATAAGCTCCGTTTTGTTCCCGAATCCGACAAATGGCACCACCACATTCATGGTGGATATACCTGAGAGTTACACCAATCCCAACGATAGAACGCGCGTGGCGCCCAGCGGAACCACACTGGGATCCCCGGTGGCAACGAAGACCATGACGCCGGTCGATATCGCCGTCTACAACGTTCTTGGACAACGGATCAAGACGATCTATTCGCGAAATCGGTTCGGTGGTATCGATATGTTCAAATGGTACGGCCACGATGATAGAGGTACGCGCGTGAGGCCGGGAGTCTATTTCATACGTATCTCCGCCGGGGATAAATCCGAGGTCAAGAAAGTCGTCGTTGTCTGGTGATACCCTGCGGGCCTGCGAGTCAAAGACCATCCAAATCCGGTCTTAACACCGGATTGTGCCGGTGGGCTTGAAAAATCCTTCCGTCCGTGCTATATTACATCAATATGTAACTGCAAGCAGTTGTGAGGATTGGACTTTTTTATTGACGCCGAGGAGGCCCCATGGTATAAGACCCCTATATATTGTATGAAAGGGGGATATGTACCACATCATGGTGTAGTACGACTTTTCTTATCCAGGGAAAGGGAGGCGAGGCAATGAAGCGAGACGGCAAAGAATCCGCTATCTTGCAGAAGGATAAGAACTATGTGAAATTTCATAGATTGATCCAAAAGGCGGAGGCGGACGGGAGATTGGACGGAAAGCACAGATGCCCCGTATGCGGTATGCGTTACCTCACAGAGAAAGAAGCCGACGATTGCTGCAGGATAATTTCTGATTAGCGCTTCATCGATTTCTCATTTCTATCATCGTTGCGTGGGAGGGCTCGGTGGCTGAGAGCAAGGTACAGAATATGAACAAGAGCAAGAAGACGATCGAACAGTATTGTTCGGTGTGTAAGAAGACGTTTGAGATGCCCGTCGTCGACTCGGCCGACGAGGTCATCTGGCTGAAATGCCCCGGCTGCCAGGGATATCTTCCGTTCATGACGGGGGATTCGGGGGATCCCGCGAAGGCGTCCTCCGAATCGAAGGAGGGGGGAAGGATCGGCGGTGACCTGGCCCCAGAGGATATCGATCTCGAGCGTGCATTGGAATACAGCGAGACCGGCGAGTACAATGCGGGGGACGTCATATACCATCGCTCCTGGAATGACTATGGAAAGGTTATAGCGAAGGAGTCGCTGCCGGGTAACCGCAAGATCATCCATGTACACTTCATAAACCAGGGAAAGATCCGCCTCCTCGAGGGAGTGCCCAAAAAGGAATCCAGTTGAACGCGCTCTCGGTGCCGATCGTTAGTGCCACGCTTTTTCTCGTGTTATCCCTGTTCATGGTTCCGGTCCACGCGACGGGTCTCTATCTCGACCTTCCCGCGTACTTCTCCACTGTGGATACCGCCGGTATCGAGCTGTCCGTGAGGCACACCGACCTCCAGCGCGCGGAGGGACGCGCCTCGGTGTTCAGCGGGGAGTTCGCACTGTGGCCGCGACAGCGGTTCCATACCAGATTCGTATTGCACTATACGGCTCTGGAACGGGGCGCGGAAATCACGAATGCCGTCGGCGACGGAATTATCCACGGGACGTACCGGTTGACGGGGGACACGCTCGACGTCAACGGGATGTATCTGAGAGGATACGCCCGGTTACCGCTCGGTCCGAAGCGCATGTCTCCGTTCTCCTACGGTTCCCTCGATGTCGGTGTAGGATTCGAGTTCCGATTGGATACTGAGATGTTCCGCGTGCGTTGCTCCCAATCGTACACCCTCGTCGGTGAGCGTCGAAAACCGGTTATTGCCGCTGCAAACGATTCACTTTCTTACCCGCTCTCCATTTCGGTGAGTTCGCCCGATGCGGCGGTCTTCAATCACCGGAACTTTTTCCTTCTGGCCGTCGGATTCGATATCGATATGCGGGAGGGCACCACCTTCAGCTTTGCGAGCTACAGTTTTCGTTTTCGTGGGGGGGATGCGCGCGAGGTGTATCTCGTCACCATCCGTCACCGACTTTCCCGGGAGCTCGAGCTGTGCCTGAACGGGGGGCTCGATGCGGGAGAAGAGCGTGAACGTGTGTTCGATTCCCTCCTGTCCATCTCGCTCGCCTACCGGTTTCTTCCCCGCGAAGAGAAGAAGAATGGTAAATAGATACCGTCGTGCCGCATAATGCAAACCACCGCTATTCCTATTGTTCCTTATAGTAGAACAGGAGCGTCCCACGTCCGGTAAAGTTCCCCCCGATTCGAGGCACGACCTTTGCGTTCCTCACCACGGAGATCGGTTCACTTCCGTGGAGGATATAGCAATGAACGAGCAGCGAGTAGAAGTGGATCACATTGACGATTCACGAGGGACGAGCACCGGGAGGGCCGGAGCCGGTGTAGGGCGCGCGGCTCTCGAGATACTTCGGAGCGTGCTCCACACGATTGAGCAGGGCATTATTCTGGTCGATTGTGATTGTAAGCCGTTCTATGCCAATCGCCGGGCCTGCCAGATCCTGTCCATGCCCAGCGGTGATGAGGCGGCCGCCGTTGTCGGGCGCGACTGTCCCCCGGGGGTCTTCGTGCAGTGCAGGGAAAAACGGAAGGCCATCACCTACATCGATGTGCGGCTCCCGGGCGAGGGGCGGCGGAAACTCCTCGGCCTCGAGGTGCTGTATCAGGATCAACCGTTCATGGCGCCGTTCTACCTCGTGTTGATGCACGATTTCTCCGAATGGAAGAAACTCGACGATCTCCGTTCCCGTTTCGCAACCTCGCTGTCGCACTGTATGCGGACACCGCTTACGGCCATCCGCAACGTGCACTCAATCCTGAGCGAGAAAGCGCATCTCGAAGAACCGGAACGGGAGCGTTTACTCGGGATCGGGTGGCGTAACATCGAGAGATTGATCGGACAGCTCGACGAGCTCCAGAAGGTGTTCATGGTCGAGTCGGAGGAGATGAACGTCTGTCGCACGCTCATCAGGATTAAATATCTGTTGAAGCCCGTCTTTGCCGATCTCGAAAGAAAGGGGAGCATACGGGGATTCAAACTGAGGATTCCCGATATCACATCCCTGACCGGACGGGGGCGGCTCTGCGATTTCATCATAGCTGCAATCGATGCCTACGGGAAATGGCTGGGAGAGGCGCCCTATATCGATTGTGTGTCCTCTTTGCGCGAGGATTTTTACTCCACCGGGGGCATCGAAAAGAAGTTCAAGATCTCGCTGCGGCCGCGCATGCCTGGCCGTCACGGGGAGAAAATGGAGTCTCTCCGGGATTTTCTGTCATACTGCGAGGCGCACAGGGGGCTCGTTCTTCACAGAATAGCAAATGCTCTCGATGGTGAAATGGAGAT
>CBFCXB010000308.1:0-4112 GCA_965601905.1 uncultured bacterium
TCGATGGTGCGGCGCGAAGCGTCCGCGTCATCGGATAATTCATGGAGGATATCACAATGAAACGTATCGTCGCTGCAGTGCTCGTCATACTCGTGCTCTTCATCTCGGCGTCCCTCCCGGCGGCGTCGAAGAAGATCACGCTCCCGCCGTACGAAGAGAGAACCCTCGATAACGGCCTCAGGATCTTCATCATGGAAACGCGCGAGGTGCCGCTCGTAACGCTGTACCTGCTCGTACCGGCGGGTGCGGCCCGGGACCCGGCGGGAATGGAAGGCGCGGCGAATCTCACGGGACGGCTTCTCATGAAGGGGGCCGGCGGCCTCGGGGCCGAGAAAATAGCCGAGGCGATCGAGAATGTGGGGGGGGACCTCGAGGTGAACACCGCCCGCGATTACACCATGGTAATGGGATCCTTCATGTCGGAGGATCTTCCCCTCGCGCTCGAGTACATGGTGAAGGTGGTACTGGAGCCGGATTTCCCGGCGGAAGAGGTGGAACGCGAGCGGGGATTGGTCATGGGCGGCATCAGGCGGGTCAAGGAATATCCGGCCTCACTGGCGAGCCGCGAGTTTGTGCGGGCCATGGTGGGCGACCATCCGTACGCACGCCCCGCCAGCGGCACCGAGAAGAGCGTGTCGGACCTCACGCGGGAAGATATCGTCGCGTTCCACGAGAACTATTTCCGTCCCGACGGGAGCCTCCTCGCCGTGGTGGGGGATGTCAAGGAGGGGAAGGCGCTGAAGCTGGTGAAAGAGGCGCTGGGCGGGTGGAAAAAGGGCGCCGGGGAAGAGGCGGAGATCGAACGGCTCGATATGCGGCGATCCCCCGGACGCAGGATCCTCGTGATCGATAAGCCTGACCTTACGCAGAGCCAGATCAGGATCGGGAATATCGCCGTCCCGATGAACACGCCCGATTACTTCCCGCTCCAGGTCGCCAACACGCTGCTGGGAGGCGGATTCACATCCCGGCTCGTCGACGAGATCCGTATAACCCGCGGGCTTACATACCACATAAGCAGCAGGTTGTACCAGATGCGCAGCGGCGGCATCTTCGGGATCTACACATTCACGAAGAATGAAACGCTGCGCGAAACGATCGATTTGACGCTCGGCGAGGTCGAGAAGGTGCGGACCGAGCTTGCCGGCGGGGATGAAGTCGAAAAGACGAGGCGCTACCTCTCCGGCCTCTTTCCATTCGATCTCGAGACGAATGATGATCTCGCCTGGTGGCTGACGCGCCTCTCGTTTCACGGCCTCGAGGACTCGTTTCTCGAGGATTACCGGGTAAATATCGAGGGAGTCGACGCCTCGAATATCCAGAGCGCGGCCCAGGGATACTTCCACACGGACGACTGCTTCATGCTGATCCTCACCAATTACGAGGCCACGAAGGATCAGCTCGAGGGGCTCGGGGAAATCACGGTCGTCGGCATCGACGAGATCGAGTGACGTCGAGAGGATTCGTCCGGTGTGGGTTTTCTTTCGGGCGCGTGTGGGCCCTCTTACGAGTAGCCCATGCGCTGTATCTGTTGGGAAATCCCTTCCCGGAACGACATCGGCGCGTAGCCGAGGTCGCGCGCCGCTTCCGCGTAATCGTACGATTTGTCCTCCCGCAGGCGGAGTATCTGCTCGCGGCGCAGTTTCGGGCGGGGCGCGAGGCGTTCGTAGGCGCGGACGGCCGCGTCGGCGAGGGCGAACGGTACGGGGATCGTGATAACCTTCCTGCCGAGCAGCTCCGCGATGATCGAGACGATCTCTCCCAGCGAATGCGCGCTCCCGCCGGGGACATTGTACGTCTTGTCCACGCTCGCGGAGCGCTCGAGCACGGCGACGATGCACGATGCGAGGTCGTCCACGTGCACCGGCTGGAATGTCGAGCCGCCTCCTCCCGGGAGTGGAATGACGGGCGCGCGGCGCACGAGACGTATGAGCCGGGAGACGTTCCGGTCGGCCGGTGTACCGTAGATCATCGTGGGGCGGAGGATCGTGTAGCGGATGCCGGATCGCTCGATCACCCGCTCGCCCGCCGCGATATCCCCGGCGAGTTGCCGGTACCGCGAGAAGACGCCGGTGGAGCTGATCGCGATGAGCCGCTCGGCACCGCGACAGCTTGCGAGAACCGCCGCAGCGTGAAATATCGACGATATGTGGATCACGGTGGGCTCGCCACCGTACACGCGGCCGAGGGAGCCGGTGTCCGAGGAGTCGCCGTCGACGATACGCACGGGGAAGCGCCGGAGGTTCTCCCGGCGCCCGCCGGGGCGCGCGAGGCAGGTGACGGCGATCTCTTTCAGTTCCGGATGGTCGAAGATGCGCCGGAGCAAAGCCTGCCCCGTGTTCCCCGATCCGCCGGTGATGAATATATCTCCGCTCATGTTTCTCTCTTACCAGATTGTGGCTGTTGTGTAAAGCGCGCGCATCGCCCGTGGCGGTTGCGGCACTCGAAATATATTGAAATTTACATGCAGCCACCGTATCAATGGTTACGTTTCTCGCCGTACTGTTCAATCGAAACGATTTGCAATAACGGGGGTACGAACCATGAAGATATCGGTAATCGGGCGGACCGCCGCGGGCGCCCGGCGAATCCGCGTCACGTGCGACGCTCGAATCCTTGTCCCGGCGCGGGTGCTGGGCATCGTGATCCTTTGCATGCTTGCCGCCGCGCCGCTCGGCCGCGTCGCGGCGGGTGAACTCACGATCGAGCGGATGTACTCCGACCCGCGTCTCACCGGCATTACGCCGCGGAGCATCGCATGGTCCCCCGACGGCAGGCACGCCGCCTTCATCTGGAACGATGAGGGGGAGAAGTACTACGACATATGGATATACGACGCCGCCAAGAAAAAGCTCAGGCGCGGCACGAACGCGGCGGCGATCGGCGAGAAGTCGTCGGCCGTCATGACGCGGGCCGAGATCGACCGGATGGGGGTATTCCGGCGGAGCGGCAGCGGCGTCTTCGACTTTTACTGGGCACCGGACGGGGAGCACATTCTCTTTCCCCTGCACGGCGATCTGTTCATGCTCGATATCGATTCGGGAGACGTACGGCGTCTCTTTCGCACCGCCTCATCGGAGACCGATCCGCGCTTCTCGCCGGACGGCGGGCGGCTCGCATTTATACGAGATAACGATATCTGGATGATGGACCTGGAGAGCGGCATGGTCGAGCAGCTCACCGATACGGGGAGCGAGACGCTGTACAACGGCCTCGGCGATTATGTCGATTACGAGGAGGTCGGCCGCGACGAGGCATTCTGGTGGTCGCCCGACGGGACGCGGATCGCCTACATACAGACCGATGTCGGCCCGATCCGCGAGCTTCTCATTCCCGATTATACCGGGACATTCGTCGAGGTGCGCCGCCAGCTGCGCCCCGTGTCCGGCGGGGCGAACGGCATCAAGCGTCTCGGCGTGCTCTCGCTCGAGACGCTCGAGACGGTCTGGATCGAGCCGGCGGAGCTCTGCGACGAGTACATCGTCCAGGTGCACTGGCACCCGTCGGGGGAGAAGCTCCTCGTCCTGCGCGAGCCGCGACACCTGAAGGAGCTGCACTTTCTCGCCGCCGATCCGGCCGGCGGCGCCGTCGATACGCTCTTCACCGTGCGGGACGACAAATGGATCAATGTGAACAATACGTTCGTTGAGTGGGACGATGGCGGCGGGCGCCTCTACTACACGTCGGAGGAGAGCGGCTGGAATCATATCTATCGAATGTCATGGGACAGCGGGGAAGTGACGATGCTGACGGGCGGTCCCTGGGAGGTCACCGCACTGCACGCGATCGACGCCGCGGACCGCGTATGGTACACCTCGACCGAGATCGATCCGGCCGAGCGTCACCTGTTCCGCCTCGATCCGGACGGTTCGAAGTACCGGGTGACGCCGGGGGAGGGGTGGTATTCGGCATATCTATCGCAGGATGCAAAACGGGTTGTCGCGGTCTATTCGAATCCCAAGAGCCCGCACGATCTCTATTATATAGAATCGCTGGGGGGAGAGCGTTTCGAAGGCGGCGCAGCCGGCGCCTCGCCGGGCGATGTGCCGATGAAAGGGGATCGCGGAGGCGGCCACGTCCCCGTGCTCCATGCGTGGACAATGGAGGGCGTA
>CBFCXB010000309.1:0-4074 GCA_965601905.1 uncultured bacterium
ATCCGCTGGTTGATATCAAAGGGGGACGGAGCGGAAAACTTTCATCTACGACTATTCACGGTGGCCCGTGGAGGAAAAACGCCCCTTCACACGCATGCGTGGGAGCACGAGGTGTACGTTCTCGCGGGGGAGGGGACACTCATCTACGAGGGTGAAGAGCATCGGTTCTCGAAGGGTGACGTGATCTTTGTGCCGCCCGCTAAGGAGCACTCCTTTATCAATGCGGGGGCGGCGAATCTCGAATTCCTCTGTATCGTGCCGGGGGGGCGGCGCGGCGGCTCGGTGTAACGATCGAAGGGATGGGCATCATCTGATCGAGACGCGCGGGGAGAACGGGGCGCAACGCCATGCTTTCACGGAACTTGTTCGTATTAGGCAAGTTATAGTTGACAAAGAGGTGGCTTGCAATTACCTTACTGATAAAGCGGCTTCAGTGACGGAGGTCTTGGAGATTGGAGTGTTTATGAAAGGATACATAACCGCTGCAGCGATTATCCTTCTCGCTTGTATCACGGTCGAGACGAGCGCCGCACCACCCCGATTCAAGCAGAAGAAGTACTTCGGTCCAATACCCTACAACACACTGAGCTTCAGTGCAGGATTCATCGACGGTCCCTCGGCGGAGTTTTTCACCGACCATCTCAACCAGTGGGCCAAGGATCGCAACGGCCGGGAAACGAGCGAGGACTTCTCCACCTCCCCATTCGTAAAGTTGAGCTACCAGCGGCAGCTCTCACCGAACCACTTCTTCAACTCGAACGTATGCTTCTCCTACCTCAATCTCTCGAGTATGGGAGATTATGTGGCAACCGTTGATCTGCCCGATACGAACGACGTCAACCTGCCGCTCGACGTGAACCGGAGCTTCAAGGTATACCTCTTCTCGGTGGATCTCGGATTTCTGTACTACTTCGTCACTCCCGAGGTGCGCCGTTTCTCGCCGTTCGTGGGAGCCGGATTCGCCGCCGTGATTCCTCTCGCCCGCCTCGAGACCGAAAGCTTTATCAACACGACGGGCGAGCCGTTCGACAATCCCGGTGAAACCGTCTCGCGCAACAGCTTCGAGGCCGGGCTGCATGCGACATTCGGCATGGTGTACTACCTCACCAACCGGTACTCGGCGGCCCTGGAGGGCCGCTACCAGATGGCCCAGAGCAAGTTCTACCATCACGACGCGAATTTCGTGATCGATTACGCCGGGTTCACCCTCGGGCTCACTCTGAACTACCACTTCTGATGGAAACGGAAACGTTTGACGCTGCCGTCATCGGCGGCGGACCCGCCGGTTCGAGAACCGCCACCCTCGTGGCCCGCGCCGGCCACCGCGTGATACTCCTCGAAAAACGGGACCGGATCGGATACCCGGTCCGCTGCGCCGAAGCGGTCGGCCCCCGGTGGGACGTGGAACGGTATCTGCGTCTCGATGCATCGACCATTTCATCACCGGTCAACGGCTTTCTCGTCCGTATGCCGTACGGCGAATCGATACGCACCGATATAGAGGGAATCGGATTCATCATCGACAGGGAGCACTTCGACAGACGGCTCGCCGAAACGGCGGCCGAAGCGGGCGCCGAGGTGAGATGCGGACACCAGACGATCTCCCTCTCGAGAACGGGCGGCGCCGTTACCGGCGTCAACGTCAAGGAGCTGGCGACGGGCCGGCCCTACCACATCGACGCGGCCGTCGTCATCGGCGCGGACGGTGTCGAGGGGCTCTCGCCGCGCTGGGCCGGCATCGCCGGCAGCGTGAGGCCCGGCGAGATCTTCACCTGCGCTCAGGAACTCATCGGCGGCATCGATCTGACTCCCGGGCCGATCATCGAATTCCACCTGGGGAGCCGGTTCGCACCGGGGGGGTATGCGTGGGTCTTCCCCAAGGGAGACAGGGAAGCCAATGTCGGCGTGGGACTCAACCCGCTTCGCACGGACGGGCGAACCGCGTGCCAGTACCTCGATGCATTCATCGCGGACCGCTGCCCCGGCGGTGAGCGGCGGCGGCTCGTCGTCGGCGGCTGCTCCGTGGCGCGGGGGCTCCGCACCCTCGCAACGGACGGGTACCTCGCCGTGGGGGAATCCGCGCACCAGAACAATCCCTTCTCGGGGGGCGGCATCATCAACGCGCTCGAGGGCGCCGACATGGCGGCCGAGGCGCTCAACTCCGCGCTCTCCTCGGGTGATACCTCGGTGGGGAAACTTGCCTCCTATACGCGCGCGTGGAACCGTTCGGTGGGGAGAACCAACGAGGCGTTCTACCTCGCGGCACGTGTATTCTTCAACCTTTCGGACGGTGAAATGGAGCGCGTCGTACGGCGGGTATCACGGATGCCCGGCGTGTTCGATGGGCGCGGCGTGAAACCGGTCAGGATGACCCTGGGGATAGTGGCCGCCTACCCGCGCCTCCTCGTCAAGGTGCTGCGGTTCATGATCGGCGGCAGAAGAGATGCGCGCGGCGGGAGCGGAACATCATGATCGTTGCGCGGCGGTCCCGCAAGGGATATAATAAACCAGAGATCGAACAATCGCTGGCGCGGACGCTTCGCGCCGCACCAGCGATTTGCAGCGGCCAGCGCCGCGCTGCCGCTCGGCCGCAAATCAAATCGGCGGCGATGCACGCACCGCCGGAGGGATGGTAAAAACGCACGGAGGATCAACGGTAGAAGTGGTCACGGTCGACCGGGATGCGTGCATCCCCTGTGGAGCATGTTCAGCCGTCTGCCCGAATGAGGCGCTCATTCTCGAGGGAACGACGCTTGTCGTCATCTCCGAGCGCTGCCGCCCCTGCGGGCAGGCGGCACTTGTTTGCCCGACCGGGGCGCTCCTGTGCCCGCGCCCCGGCAACGGTTGAATCGGCGCGCCGGGGGGCGGAAGGTGCAGTGAGCCCGCGCCCCGGCTTTCGCGCCACGCTAGAAGGATCTACCATGACGGACACCGTCCCGGTCGACATCGTCTGCAAGGTGGTCGGCCCGCTCGCGACCAATTGCTACGTGATCGGATGCCCCGAGACGAAGGAGGCGATCATCGTCGATCCGGGAGGCGATCCAGACCTGATAGAGGAGATCGTACGCCGGAGAGAACTCAAGCCGGTGCGGATCATATGCACGCACGGGCACAGCGATCACATCGCCGCCGTGGCCGGGCTGAAAGCCACGTTCGGCGTCGAATTCGCCATACACCACGAGGCGCGCGGGATCGTCAAGTCGTCCGTTATCGAGGCCCCCCTGTGGGGGATGGGAACGATCGAGGAGCCGGCGATCGATGTGACTCTCGCCCACGGCGACACGATCCGCTTCGGCACAGTCGAGGGCACGGTCCGTCACACACCGGGACACTCGCCGGGCGGTATCTCGATTCTCTTCGACACGTTCATACTGGCCGGAGATACCCTCTTCGCGGGATCGATCGGAAGAACGGATCTTCTCGGCGGCGATTTCGACACCCTCATGGACTCGATCAGACGCGAGTTCCTGACGCTGCCCGATGAGACGATCGTCTATTGCGGTCACGGTCCGCACACGAAAATCGGGACCGAGCGGACACGGAATCCATTCATTACTGGAGTATTTTGACCCGTTTTATGCTAGATTCCCGTCTACGGGCATCACCCTGCAACACGAGAATGGAGCGATGGCACGCGTATTATTTTGGATAGCGCTGATATTCGTCTGTTACACGTACATCATCTACCCGCTCCTCGTGGTGTGCGCGGGCCGGATTATACGGCGCCGCGCACGGGGCGATCCCGCGCGGGAACGTGTCCGCGGCACACTCCCTCCCGGCACACTGCTCATCGTCGTATACAACGAGGAGGAGAGGATCGAGGCCAAGCTCCAAAACTGCCGCGGGCTCGACTACCCGAGGGATCTGCTCACCGTCTGCTTCGTTTCCGATGGATCGACGGACGGAACCAACGAGATCCTGGAGGGCCGGGATGACATCCTCTTTATCCGGGACGAACGAAACCTGGGCAAACCCTCGCGCCTGAACGGTGCGCTCGAGCGCTGCACGAGCGAGATCGTCGTCTTCAGCGACGTGCGCCAGATCTACCGGGAGGATGCGATCATGCGGCTCGTC
>CBFCXB010000310.1:0-4053 GCA_965601905.1 uncultured bacterium
GTATGCGTGGCCGAGATAGTACGCGGTCCTCGGTGGTGCGTTTTCGCTCGATTCGATACTCTCAAGCGTATTCACGGCTTCCTCGTGGCGGCCGGTATTCAGATAGACATATCCCAAGTTGAGGTTTATCAATGGATTGCCGGGATCTAGACCGGCGGCCTTGAGCAGCGCCTCTTCGGCTTGATTCCAGTTCGCCATTTTGATGTATGTTTCACCGAGCCCATGCCACGCCTCCGCTTTCTCCTTGTCTTTGAAGATGGAAAGACGGAAATATTTCTCGGCCTCCAGGGGCTGTTCGAGCGCCAGGGTTGTTTTTCCGAGGAAAAGGAAGACCTCGGCATTCGAGAGGCCCGAGGATTTTGCCTCGTTCAAGGCCGCCAGGGCATCTTTGTACATATGTCTCGCATACGTGACTTTCCCGAAGAGCAGAAGCAACCGGGGATCGTTCTCCGTTAATTTTTTCGCGGACAGGAGCTGTGCGTAGGCACTCTGGTAATCACCGATACGGTACTGCGCCTCAGCGAGGAGGAGGTTTCCCTCGAGGTTTCGCGGGGCGAGCCTGAGTGCCCTCGTCGCGTAATTCTCCGCCGATTTTTCCTGACCGCTCATCAGGGTGCACGAGGTAAGGCCCAGCAGCGATGAGAGCGAGTTCGGATCAAGGTTGAGCGCTCGATCGTACGATTTCTTTGCTTCGACCAACTTGCCCTGCATCTCGAGGCTCTTGCCAAGGCCCCAGTGAGTATCCGAATCATCCGTCTCGAGTGCGAGGGCCCCGCGAAACGCACGCTCCGCCTCCACGTACTGCTCTTGTTGCAGGTATGCGTTTCCGAGGTTGAAATATGTTTCGGGATCGTTGGAACGGTACTCGAGCGATTTCTTCCAGTGCTCGATCGCTCCGTCGAGATCATCCCGCTCGGCCGATTCAATGCCGAGGTTGTAATATTTCAGGGCCTTGTCCGAACAGGATACGATGCTGAGACACAAAGTGAGAATAATCACAATTACTATGAAATGCCTCTTCGATCGCATACGGTCATCCCTTTCTGTAAAATAGTGTTCGATGGTATTCGTTTTTAGTATACGGGCATAAACGCTATGGAGCAAAAGGTTTTCATACGATTTTAGACCATATTCCCGGTCCATCCCCCTTTGCCTGTATGCACGGCGGGGACAAGGGTTCCGAAAAAACAAGACCTGCGAAAATTATTATTAAATAGAAACGTGGACGATTTACAAAGATAACTTGCTTATATTTATTGGGGTTATTATTATCTTATATAGTGAAATATTTATTTTATTGTTGTTGACTTTGAGAGAAATATAAGTACAATGAAACGTCCAAATATAGAAGTTCCATTCATTCTAGATGGTTAGGTTCTATTCCCGTTTTTCAGCGCAAGAGGTACCAATCGAGATGCTAGAAAAAGACGTTGTATACGAATCGACACTCGATCATGACTTTCTCGAAGAGATCTATGCGCTTCCCGGCGGGCAAGAGATCAAGAAATGCATACAGTGCGGCACCTGCAGCGGATCGTGCCCGGTGGGCTCCGTCATGGATTACGCGCCGCGCAAGATATTCTCGTTGATCCGTGCTGGATTCCGTGACGAAGTGCTGAGCTCGAATACGATTTGGTTCTGCGCATCGTGTTACATGTGTGCGGTACGCTGTCCGAAGGAGATCAAGATCACCGATGTCATGTACGCCTTGAAACGGCTCGCCGTGAAAGAGGGAAAGACGGGAGGAAGAAAAGCCGTTGTACTGTCGAAGAATTTCGTGAAGATGGTGAACAAGTACGGGCGGAACCACGAAACCGAATTAATGACGCGTTATATATTGGAAGCCGAGCTGTTCAGCTCGTTCCATTTCATCCCACAGGGCTGGAAGCTCCTCTCGAACGGTCGCCTTCCCGTGCGGCCGCATCGGATGAAGAATCTCGAACAGTTGCGCAAAATACTAAAAAAGGTAGATGAGCTCGGGGAGATTTAAATGAAATATACATACTATCCAGGTTGTTCCGTCGGCGCAACGGCAAATCTCTACCAGGAATCGATCGATGCGGTCGCACCGAAGATCGGTGTGGAACTCGAGGAGCTCGATGACTGGAACTGCTGCGGCGCAACCGCCTACATGTCGGTCAAGGAGCTGATGAGCTTTGCGATCTCGGCGCGGAACCTCGCCCTCGCGGAACCACTTCACCGCGACGTCGTAACACCGTGCAGCGCGTGTTACCTCGTCCTGAACAAGACCAACCACTATTTCGCCGAATATCCCGAACTGCGCAAGAAAATCGGCAAGGCGCTCGAGGCGGGTGGGCTCAGCTACAGCGGCAACATTCGGGTTCGGCACCTCCTGGATGTCTTCGTGAATGATGTAGGGCCGGAGCGCCTCTCGGAGCTCGCGACCAAAAAACTCACCAACCTTCGGGTGGCGCCCTACTACGGGTGTCAGATCGTGCGGCCCGAGGAGGGATTCGACGATCCGGACGAGCCGGAAAGCATGGATCGCCTCATCACGGCGGTTGGGGCGACATGCGTGGAATACCCGATGAAGGCGAAGTGCTGCGGCGCTTCGCTTATGGGAACACAGGAGAAGCTCGCGCTCAAGCTGTGCCGGGAACTGCTCGCCAACGCGGAAAAGGCGGACGCCCACTGTATGGTGACGATATGCCCCCTCTGCCAGATGAACCTCGATGTATACCAGTCGAAGGTAAACGGACTGTTCAAGACGAAATTCGACATTCCGGTGATATATTTCACTCAGCTAATCGGTCTGGCGCTCGGCATCTCCCCGCGCGAGTTGGGATTGCATCGTCTGGCCGTCAAGATGACCAAAAAGATGAAGGACGTACTTAAGGGAGCTTGATATGTCTGAGCGTATAGGTGTGTACGTTTGTCACTGCGGGTCGAACATCGCCGGCAAGGTCGATGTCGACAAGGTCGTGAAATTTGCCGAGGGCCTGGATGGTGTCGAGCTGGTTCGTGACTACAAATTCATGTGTTCCGATCCGGGGCAGGCGCTGATCCAGAAGGATATCGAGGGGGGGCTGATCGATCGCGTGGTCGTTGCCTCGTGCTCGCCGCTGATGCATGAGAACACATTCAGGAAGGTCTGTGAACGCTGCGGGATCAATCCATATCTGTTCACCATGGCGAATATCCGAGAGCAGTGCTCATGGGTGCACGTCGATATGAGCGACTCTACCGCGAAGGCGAAGTCCCTCATTGCAGCCGCTGTGAGCCGGACAAAGTTTCTCGAACCGCTTCCCAAGCGGGAGGTCTCGATCAATCCCCGGACACTCGTGATCGGGGGAGGCATCGCTGGTATACAGGCTGCCCTCGATCTCGCCGAGGCCGGCAAGGAGGTTGTTCTCGTCGAACGTGAGCCGTCGATCGGCGGGCACATGGCGAAGTTCGACAAGACATTTCCGACGCTCGATTGCTCGGCGTGTATCCTTACGCCGCGCATGGTTCAGGTCGGCCAGCATCCCAATATCAAGCTCCTCGCCTACGCCGAGGTCGATGAGGTGAACGGGTACGTCGGCAATTTCACCGTACGGGTGCGAAAGAAGTCCCGCTACGTCGATCCCGAGCTCTGCAACGGTTGCGGCATGTGCTGGGAGAAGTGCCCGGGAACGCGCGTTCCCCGCAAGGGAAACGTGCACGAGAAACTGTCGCTGGGACCGACGACATCGATCTATATGTCGTTCATGCAGGCCGTGCCGGCCGTGCCGGTAATAGACAGCAGCACGTGCCTCTATTTCCAGAAGGGAAAATGCCGCGTCTGCGAGAAGGTGTGCGAGCGCAACGCGATCAGGTACGACATGGAGGACGAGTTCGAGGAATTCGAGGTCGGCAACATCATCCTCGCGACCGGATTCCAAGCGTTCGATCCAACGGTGATCAAACGCTACGGGTACGGTACGCTGCCGAACGTCATGACGAGCCTCGAGTTCGAGATCATGAACTGCGCCGCCGGCTCGACGGGTGGGAATATCGTCATGGCGGACGGCGCTGAACCGAAGTCGATCGGAATCGTCCACTGCGTGGGCA
>CBFCXB010000311.1:0-4047 GCA_965601905.1 uncultured bacterium
AATTCTGGAGACGAGCCATGGCTGGGCGCTCATCGGCAGAAGTTTCTTGAGTCTCGTTTGGATGTTGTTAAAGTATGTGGGGGAGAGGTTCAGGCAGTGCTCGAACGCCGATACACCCTCGTTCTCCTTGCCGATCCTGAAGAGCGTCTCGCCGAGTAGATACAGCGCGTCCGGATTCGACGGATCCCTCGTCAGGATATCGTTGAGTTCACGCTCGATCGACTGAAGATCGGTATCCCGGGAGGTGAGGGCCACCGCAAGGCTGCGCAACGTATCTTCGATGTTGCCGCTCGCGCGTGACAGCCGGGCGCCGTACACGTGTAACGAGGCCGCCTCCTGCTCGGGAAGTGTCTTTATGGCCCTCTTCAGGGTCTCCCGCGCCAGGTCGAAGTGGTTCATGTTGAGCGCGCTCTTCAGTAATTCCTCCCAGATGCCCCGGTTGTGCGGTTCCTTTTTCACGAGGTCGTCGAACCGTGCGATGACATCTCTGATCTGGCCGGGATCGAGTTCCAGCGTTCTGCACAGGTGATGCGCCGCTTCGGCGAGCTGACTCTCCTCGAGGTAGAGTTGGTACAGCGCGAGTTGCAGCGTGGTGTTGTCACGGTAGCGGTCCACGGCACGTTCGTAGATGCGCAAGAGATCGTAGCGGATCTCCCTGTCATGCAGGAGGAGCTGGTCGAACTCGAAGACGGCGCGTTCGATTGCACCGGTTTGAAGGTGCCCGTATGCCTGCAGGAACATGAAGGGTCGCGTGAGGTGTTCTTCCTCGGAGAGTGCATCGATCAGCTTGGAAATGACGGGCCATCGTGATTCGGCCTCTTCAGCGAATGTTCTCATCTTCGCGGCCAGCTCACCGTGCGCGCCCGGGTATTCACGGAAGAATTCGATGAGATAGGGAAGTGCATGCGACGGGTCGCCGGTATCCGTGCTGATTCCGATGATGGAAAGCACACCGGGCATCGTCACGCCGCCGTGTTTCAGCACTTCGCCGGCCAGGTGCGCGAGCACTTCGGCGTCGAGTAGGTTTTCATCACGGATCTTCTCGAGTATTTCCTCGGCGCTCTCCACATCCCCCGCACGCGACCTGAGCTCGGCAACGACGGCCAGGAGCCGTGGATGCACCTCAGGCGTATCGCCTTCCCATTCTTCGAGAATACCGAGCATTTCGGGGATCTGTATGGGATCCATTTCCGCGGCCATGCGGGCGGCCTGCGCGGACTTGTCGAGATTACCCTCTTCGAGGTTCATGCGCATGAGCAGTTTCTGCGCGGGAGCACTCATCGAGATATCTTCCTTGCTCTCGATCCACGGTATCATCTCCGTGCGGTGTTTTTCGTCGATGTAAAATAGTGCTTCGAGGGCATCGACCGCCTCCTTGATCTTTCCCAGTGCTGCTGCGCAATCCGCGAAGAGCATGACCACTTCCGGTTGCGTGGCGAAGGCCTTGAGCAAGAGCGAGAGACGGCTGTAGGCGAGGTTCGCTCCCCGTGCGTTTGCCGGTGCTTCCCCCATCCCTTCCGCATCTTCGTTTTTGGATGACAATTCCGCCAGTGAAAGGTGCTGTGCGATGCTGGATGTTCCCTCCACGATGTTGCCGAGCCTGATCAGGGTTTCACCCCTGATGAGCGGGTGGTTTTCCGAGGGTTCCTCGATCGAGTCGAGGACGTGCAGCAGCTTCTCGAGGGGTGGGTCTTCACATTCGAGGCATTGAAAGAACCGTGCCTCCGCCTTGTCGGGATGCGAGAGGAGCACTGATGCCAGACCAAGATAGAATTTTAACGTGGCGTCGCTCTTCAGATCGCGTTCGAATTCGAGGAGTATCGAGCCGATCTGTTTTGCGTTATCTGGCGATATCTCCATCGCCCTCCCGAGCGGCTCTATCGCGTCATCGTATCGATCGTCCTCGATGAAGAGGAGGCCGAGCAGCAGTTCGTTATCGGGCTGGATGGGAATCGCCGTGCCGTCGGCCTGCTCGTCCCGCTTCGACCTCGTCTCGGCACGCTTGATCAGGTCCTGTATGAACGGTTTGGGGGATCGTTTGAGGAACGTGCGGACACGCTCGACGTTTCTTCCCCTCATCAGCACTTCGACGATAAAGCTTCCGAGGAATGGATTCTGGGTCGTGGTGAATGCGTCGACCGCGAACTCGAGCGTTCGGTTGGTGTTACGGGGGTGATGGCGTATCGTCGTTTTGAGGAGCGAGACGGCCTGCTGGAAATCCGCGAGATCGAGGCAGACCTGTATGGCCTCTACGGCCAGATCGTAATCGTCGGGCCATTTCTCCAGTCCGCCGAGCGCCCGCTTTCTCGCGCGCCGAAGATCACCCCGCCGGCGATCCTGATCGATTCTTTTGATCAACTTTTCCTGTGTGAGAAACACGTAACTCCCCGCCTCGGCTGATGGATGTCTCGAATCGCAAAATCTTTGAACACACCGGTGCACCCCGGATCGAGCGAAATACGTACCATACGCCGGATTTTTTTGGGGACGCTTTAATTGTTGAAAATCCTGGAGGTTAGATGTAGATTTATTCCTGTAACGACGCGAGGCAATCAGGCTGTTTTGCATTTTGCACAGACCGCTGCCCGGTGAGTATCGGCCGTGCAATAGGAGGTATGCGGGGAGCGAACATGGCTATCTACACCGTTTCGACCGAAATACGGTTTTCCGCCGCTCACTCTCTGCGCGAGTATGGCGGCGATTGCGAGCGGATGCACGGACACAATTGGGTCGCGAGGGTCTATTACGAATTCGAACGCCTCGATGAACTCGGTTTGACGGTCGACTACCGGGCACTCAAGACACGTCGCGAGCAGGCGGTGCTCCCGCGGCTCGACCACCGTCATCTCAACGAGGTGCCTCCGTTCGATAGAATGAATCCGACCTCCGAGAATATCGCGGCGCACATCTTCGCCCTGTGCCGAGATCATGTCCGGTTCGAGGGCGGAGTGCTGCGGGAGGTCGAGATTTGGGAAACACCAACCGACATGGTACGGTATCGTGAGTGAAGGCGATCCAGATCGTCCGGGGGCGGTGGTGCTGCTCTCGGGCGGGCTCGATTCGACCGTATCCCTCGCCATGGCGCGGGAATACTGCGAACCGCGCTGGGCGCTGTTCTTCGATTATCAGCAGCATGCGGCCAAGCGTGAGGAGGCGGCCTCCCGGGGGATCGCGAAGCGGTTCGGGCTCCGGTTCCGGCGAATTGAACTGCCGTGGCTCGGTGAGCTCTCGTCGTCCCGTTTGATCGTGGGCAAAGGAGTGCCGCCGGACGCGTCGCCGGATCTGCTTTCCGGGGAGGGGGACGCATCGAGCCGCGCCGTCTGGGTCGAGAACCGGAACGGTGTGTTAATCAACATCGCGGCGGCTTTCGCGGCGTCACGGGATTGCGGTATCATCATCGTTGGATTCAACAGGGAAGAGGCCCGGGCGTTTCCCGATAACGGCGAGCGGTTTCTTGCGGCCATGAACGATGTCCTTGCAACCGGTGTCGGGAAGCCGGTGCGCGTGGAAAGTCCCACCGCCGCGCTCGTGAAGCGCGAGATCGTCGAACGTGGTCTCGCCCTGGATATACCCTGGCGCTTCATCTGGAGCTGCTACCGTGGAAATGAGAGGATGTGCGGCTCGTGCCAGTCATGCGTTCGTCTCAGCCGGGCGATCGCCGGCACTCCCGCCGAGACGGCCGTGATATTCGAGGGGGGGTGAAGAGAATCAGCGACAATAATTCGTTACTGGAAACACGGTGGCTCGATGCGCCGGTCGATTACACCGGCGCGGAGCTCAGAAGTCATTTTATACGGGAGCGCACCGGCGTTCGGGATGACGGGCTCATAGCGTTCACCGGGGGCTGCGACGTGTCCGGTGAGCGATTGGTCGATCTGGAGGACGCGGAATCGGGAAGTGTGATCGTCGCCCGGATGATGCTGCACTTCATTGGTGAGCATTTCCAGTGCCCGCTGTCCGAGGGGAACGTGCGGCTCAGGCTGTTCGCGTCGATACTCGCTGATGAGCTCGCGGGGCTCGTCCCCGGCATGCCCGTGACGCGGCTGG
>CBFCXB010000312.1:0-4037 GCA_965601905.1 uncultured bacterium
GAGGGTCGATCTCGATCCCCCCGTCGATGTACCGGTGAACGCCGATTTCATCAATGCAAGGGAGATCAAGCGTAACTCGACGATTATACGCAACGGCGCGGTGATCCACACGGTGGAGCACCTGCTCGCCGTGATCTCCGGTCTCCAGATCGACAATCTCATCATCGAGATCGACGCCGATGAACCACCCGAACCGCGAGACGGGAGCTGCGCTCTCTTCGTCGAGGCGTTTCAACGGATCGGATACGTGAACCAGGGCATCCCCGCCCGGTATTTCAAGATAACGAGTCCGATGAACTACACCGAGGATGGGGTCGAGCTGGTGGCCCTGCCGCATGACGGCTTCAAGGTCAGCTTCACAATCGAGTACGAGAACGAGCATATCGGAGCGCAGTACGCTTCATTCGAACTAAATCCCGAAATCTTCATAAAGGAGATCGCGCCGGCACGGACGTTCGCCCTAATGTCCGATGTAGAGATGCTCCGTTCAGAGGGTCTGATCAAGGGGGGCAGCCTCGAGAACGCAATCGTTGTCGATAAGAATGGTATACTGAACGAGCAGCCGCTCCGTTTTCCCAACGAGTTCGTCCGTCACAAGATACTCGATGTCATGGGCGATCTGATGCTGGTTGGCGCCCCGATCGAGGGGCATATCATCGCATTCCGATCGGGTCACAAGTACAATCTCAAGTTCGTCCAGATGCTTTCTAGGGAGCTCCAGGCACGGGCGAAGACGACCCGCAGCGGGGAGAAGGGGTACTGGGACATCAAAATGATACAGGACATTATGCCGCACCGGTATCCATTCCTGCTCGTCGATCGCATCCTAGAACTCGAGGATAAGAAACGGGTCGTCGGTCTCAAGAACGTCACGGTGAACGAACCGTTCTTTATCGGTCACTTTCCGCATCAACCGATCATGCCGGCGGTACTGATCATCGAGGCGATGGCGCAGGTCGGCGGCATCTTGCTCCTTTCCAGCGTCGACAGACCGAAGAACTACCTCGTCTATTTTATTGGCATCGACAAGGCCAAATTCCGCAGACCGGTGGTTCCCGGTGATCAGATCCGGTTCGAGCTCGAGATGATATCGCTGAAGAGAAGATTCTGCCGGATGCGCGGGATTGCCTATGTGGACGATCAAATTGTCGCGGAAGCGGAGCTAACCTCTTCCATCGTGAAGAGGTGATGGAGGCGATATGCCGATACAGGTCCATGAAACAGCAATCATCGACCGGAGGGCCGAGATCGGCAAACGCGTCACGATAGGCCCGTATGCGATCATCGGTGAGCATGTGAAGATCGGTGACGATACGACGATCGGGAGCAGTGTCCTCGTGGACGGATATACAATGATCGGCTCCAAAAATCGTGTATTTCACGGAGCCTCGATCGGCACGCCGCCCCAGGATCTCAAGTACCGGGGCGCCATCTCGTACGTGGAGATAGGCGACGGCAACATCATCAGGGAATTCGTCACTGTGAATTCAGCAACGGAGGAGCGGGAGAGTACGGTTATCGGGAACAACAATCTGCTGATGGCGTACGTTCACGTGGCTCACAACTGTCATGTCTGCAACAACGTGATCCTCGCAAATGCGGTCAATCTGGGCGGGCACGTCACCGTGCACGATTTCGCGATTGTCGGGGGAGTAGTGCCGGTGCACCAGTTCGTTTCGATCGGAGCCCACTCATTCATCGGGGGTGGGAGCAGGATTCCCAAGGATATTCCCCCCTTCATCAAGGTGGCGGGCAATCCCCCGCACGTCAGCGGCATCAACAGCGTCGGCCTGAAACGCCGTAATTTCACCATCGAGCAGCGGGTATTGATAAAGAAGGCGTTCTGTATCCTGTACCGCAGCGATCTCAACGTCACGCAGGCCGTCCAGCAGATCGAGAGAGATCTTCCCGATAGGCCTGAGATCAGGATGATCGTGGATTTCGTACGCGGCTCCAAACGGGGAATCACCAAGTAAACGGGCGCTTTCCGCACACATTCGGGGGTCTGCATTGCACGAGACAAATCGTGGCCTGAGGGTGGGTGTAATCGGCGTTGGACGGCTTGGACGCAACCATGCCCGTGTCTACTCGTCTCTCGCCGGAATCGATGCGCTTGCCGTGCATGACCGGGACGTGGTTCGTGCCCGCGAAGTGGGGGAGCGCTACGGCGCCACCGTGTGCGAATCGATTGAGGAGCTGCTCGAGACGTGCGATGCGGTCAGTATCTGTACGCCGGCAACAAAGCATGCCGAGTCCGCATCCATCGCCTTTGGGCGGGGAGTGCACGTGCTCGTCGAAAAACCGATCGCCTCACGTTCCGATGAGGCCGCCGGTATGGTGCGGGCCGCCGAGGAGCATGGATGCGCGCTGCAGGTGGGGCATATCGAGCGGTTCAACGGAGCGTTCGAGGCGGCCAGTTCACTCCTCGGCGTACCTCGCTTCATCGAATCGCACCGCCTCGCGACGTTCACGCCGCGGGGAACGGACGTTTCCGTCGTAGTCGATCTGATGATCCACGACATCGATATCGTGCTCGCCGTACTCGGCGGGAGGCGCGTCACCGATCTCAGGGCGTCGGGGACCGGCGTCCTGACCGATTCTCCCGATATCGTCAATGCCAGGTTGGAATTCGAGGGGGGATGTGTCGCCAATATCACGGCGAGCAGGATCTCGCGTGATCCGCTCAGGAAGATACGGTTTTTCCAGGAGAATATGTATATATCGGTGGATCTCAGGGAGAAGCACGTAGAGGCGTTCGAGAAGGCACTGGACGTGTCGCTCGAAACACTGTCACGCGACCCGACGGCGTTCATTCACCACATACCGATCGAGGTCGACACGACGGAACCGCTCCTCAAGGAGATCACGGCGTTCATCGCCGTCGTCCGGGGGGACGCGGAACCGCTCGTGACGGGGGAGCAGGGTCTCGAGGCGCTTCGCATCGCCGAGGAGGTGCAGAGAAGTATCGGGGAGCACAGGGAGCGGATATGAGCACGATTCTTGTAACCTGCGGCGAAACAAGCGGCGAACATCACGCCGCTCGTGTCGTATCTGAACTGGGGGCGATCGATCCGTCATGCCGGGTTCTCGCGCTCGGGGGGGAGGAACTTAAACGCGCCGGTGCGGAGGTTGTCTTTCCCATGCACCGGTACGCATTCATGGGATTTGCGGAGGTACTGGCCGGACTTCCGCGTGTTCTGGCGCTGGAACGCAGGATACGGTCCTTGCTCCGGGGCGGCGGCATCGATCTCTTCATGCCCGTCGATTATCCCGGTCTCAATCTTCGCCTCGCGCGCTACGCGCACGGGCACGGAGTGCCGGTGCTCTACTTCATCAGCCCGCAGGTGTGGGCGTGGGGAGACTGGCGTGTCGCGAGGATGCGCCATTCAATCGATCTCATGGCATCGATTCTGCCGTTCGAGGAGAAGATATACCGTCGAGCCGGCATCCCGGCTCTCTTTGTCGGGCACCCGATGTGTGATGAGATTGCGCCCCCTCCCCGGCCCAAGGAGGCTCCGCGGGCCGATGAGGCGTTCTCGATCGTGCTGTTTCCCGGCAGCCGCGCGCAGGAAGTGACGCGGCTGTTGCCGCCGCTTCTCGGGGCGGCCGAACGGCTCCACGGGCGGTTCCCCAGCGCAGTTTTCAAACTCGGTCTCGCGCCGTTGATAGGTGAAAGGGATGTTCCGGTTCCGCCTGCGATGCGCGCCTACGTGGAGATAACGCGGGACGGCGTGGCGGAACTTGCGGACGCCGCCCTCGTTATCGCCGTTTCGGGCACGGTGACCCTCCAGTCGGCAATGTCCGGCACACCGACCGTCGTGTGCTACAGAACTTCCGCGTTCACCTTTCATGTAGGGCGTATGCTGATCAAGATACCGTGGATCGCGATGCCGAATGTTCTCGCCGGGCGTTACGTCGTGCCGGAGCTGATTCAGGGAGATGCGACCGTGGAAGGAATAGCCCGCGAGGCGATGGATCTTCTGCTGGATGGGGAGCGGTACCGGCGTGTTGCCGGGGAGCTCCTCGACCTTCGACGC
>CBFCXB010000313.1:0-4025 GCA_965601905.1 uncultured bacterium
AACGAACACTGCTCGCGCGTCTGCTGCATGTACGCATTGAAGTACGCCCACCTGATCAAGGAAAAAACGAACGCCGAGGTACATGATTTCTACATCGACATGCGCTGTTTCGGCAAGGGGTACGAGGAATTCTACGATCGCCTTCTCGGAGAGGACGTCCGGTTCGTGCGCGGCAAGGTCGCCGAGATATCGAAAGTTCCTACCAATGCGGCGGAGGAGGGGAAGCTCGTCATAAGCGTTGAGGACACGCTCGTCGGTGTCGTGCGGCGTGTGGCGGTCGATATGGCCGTGCTCTGCACCGGTCTCGAATCCTCCAGAGGTCTCGCCGAAATCGCCAATATGTGCAACGTGAGCGTCGGCAAGGACGGCTTCATCATCGAGAAGCACCCCAAGCTCGGACCGGTTTCGACGGCAACCGATGGGGTTTTCATCGCCGGAGCGTGCCAGTCGCCGAAGGACATTCCGGACACCGTCGCCCAGGCGTCCGCGGCCTCCAGCGCGGTGCTGTCGATGATCACGAGGGAAACGATCGAGATTGAATCGGCGACGGCCGAGATCGGCGAGAATAAATGTTCCGGCTGCCGGATCTGCAATACCCTCTGCCCGTATCTTGCGATCACATTCGACGAGGAGAAGGGAGTATCGGTCATTAACGAAGCGCTGTGCAAGGGATGCGGCACCTGTGTCGCCGCCTGCCCGAGCAATGCGATCAAGGCGAAACATTTCGCGAAAGAACAGATTTTCGCGGAGATCGAGGGTCTTCTTTCGGCGTGACGATGATCACGCGGTATCGCAATACGCGCCGAACCTCGCGGATGCACAGCGGGTTGGGAAGCACAATGGAAGGATGCTGAGATGACGTTCGAGCCCACAATTGTCGGATTCCTCTGTAACTGGTGTTCCTACACCGGAGCCGATCTCGCGGGAACCTCCCGTGTCAAGTATGCCCCGAACGTGCGTTCCATCCGGGTCATGTGCAGCGGCAGAGTGGAGCCGACCTTCGTGATCAAGGCGCTGTACGAGGGCGCCGACGGGGTGCTGATCGCCGGCTGTCATCCAGGCGACTGCCATTACCAGGAGGGGAATTACAAGGCGCTGAGAAGGTACCGTCTCCTTCGGAGGGTGCTCCCCGAGTACGGCATCGAACCGGAACGAGTCAGGCTCGAGTGGGTCGCCGCATCCGAGGGGGAACGGTTCGCGAAGATCGTCGATGAATTTACCGAACAGATCCGCGTGCTCGGTCCGCTCGATATCAAGGAATCGATCGCCCGGAGCATGGTCGATGATGTCGTCAATGACGAAGAAGAAGTCACCAAAGACATTGGAGATGTGAATGAAGCTTAAGTTCGGTATCTACTGGGGAGCCGCGTGCGGCGGTTGCGACGTGGCGATACTCGACACCCACGAGAAGATACTCGAGATCGCCGATATGGCCGATATTTATCTCTGGCCCGTCGCGATGGATTTCAAATATGACGAGGTGCGAAAGTTCGACGACAACTACCTTGACGTTTCGTTCTTCAGTGGTGCCATCAGGAATTCCGAGAATGAGGAGATAGCGCGGCTGCTGCGCCGAAAATCGAAGGTGATGGTGGCGCTCGGCGCCTGCGCCCACATAGGCGGCATTCCCGGGCTCGCGAACATGTACACGCGTGAGGATGTTTTGAACCGCGTGTACCGCGAATCCGAATCGACGGTAAACGAGGAGGGGATCATTCCGCAGGAGGCCTGGAGCGAGGGTGAACACGAGCTCGAGCTGCCCCGGTTCTACAATACCGTCAAGACACTCGATCAGGTTGTCGAAGTCGAATATTACATCCCCGGCTGCCCGCCGGTGCCGCTTCAGATCTACTCGGCCCTGACGCTCGTCCGCGATGGGATGCTGCCACCGAAGGGATCCGTTATCGGCGCGGGGGACCGGGCGCTCTGCGAGCAATGCCCGCGCGTCAAGGAAGAAAAGAAGATCACCGCAATCAAGCGCGTTCACGAGGTGATTCCCGATCCCGAGAAGTGCTTTCTCGAGCAGGGTCTGATTTGCCTCGGACCCGTCACGAGATCCGGATGCGGTTCGCGCTGTATCAAGTCCGGTGTTCCCTGTCGGGGATGCTATGGTCAGGTCGATGATGTCGATGACCAGGGTTTCTCTATGCTCAGCGCCCTCGCGTCATCACTCGATGCCAAAGAGGATAAAGAGATCGAAGCGATTCTTGATACGATAGAAGATCCGTTGCGCACGCTTCATCGTTTCAGTTTGGCCGCTTCCATGTTGAGGAGGAAAAAGGTATGAAGCGTATCGAAATCGATCCCATCACCCGTCTCGAGGGACATGGGAAGATATCGATCTTCCTGAACGAAAATGGTGAGGTGGACAACGCGTACCTCCAGATCCCCGAGCTCAGGGGGTTCGAGAAGTTCGTCGAGGGCCTACCCGTCGAGGAGATCCCGCGTGTGGTGCCGCGTATATGCGGTGTTTGACCGGCCGCACACCACATGGCCTCGGGTAAGGCCGTCGATGCAGTGTACAATCTGGAGATTCCTTCACCGGCGAAAAAGCTGCGCGAGCTGTATTACATGGCGCACTTCATTCACAGCCATACGGCGCATTTCTATGCCCTCGGCGCGCCCGACTTCGTCGTTGGGCCCGATGCGCCGCCGGGGGAGCGCAATATTCTCGGTGTGATCAATAAGGTGGGACTCGAGATCGGGAGCGAGGTTGTCAGGCAGCGGGCGATCTCCCAGGATATCCAGATTCTCGTTGGAGGTCGAGCGACCCATCCGGTCTGGAACATACCCGGCGGCGTCGCCAAGCCGCTCAGCAAAGATGAATGGGAAAAGCTGAAACCGATGGCCGACGATCAGGCGACCTTCGGCGAGTTCAGTCTCAAGCTGTTCGAGGATGTTGTCTTGAAGAATAAGCAATACCTCGATATCGTTCTCGGTGACGGCTACGAACTCGTCACGAACTACATGGGGCTTGTTGATGAGAACAACCAGGTTACGTTCTACGACGGCAAGGTGCGCATCGTCGATCCCGAGGGCAGCGAGATCGTCAAGTACGCCGAAACCGAATACCTCGATCATATCGCCGAACATGTGGAACCATACTCCTACCTCAAGTACCCGTACCTGAAGGCGCGGGGATGGAACGGATTCCAGGAGGGCATGGGAACGTCGATCTACCAGGCCGCGCCCCTCGCGCGGTTGAACGCCGCCGAGGGCATGGCAACACCGAAGGCCCAGGCGGAGTACGAAAAATTCTTCGAAACGCTCGGCGGCAGGCCGGTACACAAGCTTCTGGCGCACCACTGGGCCCGGCTCATCGAGCTCCTCTACGCGGCCGAACGCCTCAAGGAACTGGTGCACGATGAGGAGATACTCGATCCAAACGTCCGCGTGATTCCATCAACGACGCCGACCGAGGGTGTCGGCATCATCGAGGCGCCGCGGGGAACGTTGACGCACCATTACTGGACGGACGAGAAGGGTATTGTCACCAAGGCGAACCTGATAGTCGGTACGACAAACAACAACGCGCCGATCTCGATGGCGATCAAGAAGGCCGCGCAGAAGTTTGTCCGGGATACGGGAGAGATATCGCAGGGAATGCTCAATATGGTCGAGATGGCCTTCAGGCTGTTTGATCCATGTTTCAGCTGCGCCACGCACAGTCTACCCGGCCAGATGCCGCTCGTGGTCGAGATCAAGAACGCCGACGGCGAGACGGTTCAGACGCTGTCCCGGTGACCACCCGCACTACCGGGGATATTCATGTGAGAACGATACTTGTCGGACTGGGCAATACCGTGCTCCGCGATGACGGCGTTGGAATATACACGGTGCGCGCGGTCCGGGGGAAACTCGGCGGCACCGATGTCGACGTCATCGAGGCTGAGCTCGCCGGCCTCGACATCATGGAGAAACTGAGGGGGTACGATCGGGCGATCATCGTGGACGCCATCCAGCTCGATGGTGAGGAGCCGGGAGCCGTCTTCCGCATCCGCCCCGATGATATACGCCTCCCCCCG
>CBFCXB010000314.1:0-4024 GCA_965601905.1 uncultured bacterium
TGGTGGAGAGGGGCGGAGCAGCGGCGGACGCCATCCGGTGACTCCCTGGGGCAAGCCGACAAAGGGGTCCCGGACCAGAAAGAAGAAACACTCCGACAAGTATATCGTTCACAGGAGAAAGAAAAAGAGGTAACGACGAGCGGCCGGTGCCGGTCGGCCGTAGAGGGTGGCAGCCCCGTCTTGGGGCGTAAACGCTTTGGAGGATAGATGGCCAGGTCATTGAAGAAGGGCCCCTACATCGATGAAAATCTTTTCAGGAAGATCGAATCGATGAACAGCACCGGGGAGAAGAGGGTTGTCAAGACGTGGGCCAGGCGGAGCACGATCAGCCCGGAGTTCGTCGGGCATACGCTCGCGGTGCATAACGGCAACAAGTTCATCCCGATTTTTGTAACGGAGAATATGGTGGGTCACAAGGTCGGCGAGTTCGTTCCGACGAGGACCTACCGGGGACACACGAGCAAGAAAAAGAAGTAATCTGATACGGAGGTATGTGGCGATGAAAGCACGCGCAGTCGCGCGGCACGTGAGAATTTCCCCGAGAAAGGCGCGTATTGTCGCCGATCTCGTTCGCGGGAAATCCCTCGAGAGGGCGATCGAAATTTTGAAATTCTCGAACAAGGCGGCGGCCCGGCCGATCGAGAAGACCGTCGTTTCGGCGATGCACAACCTGGCCGAGCGTTACGATCATCCCGTCGAGCCCGGCGATATGGGCGTCAAGGAGATATTCGTCGATGAGGGACGGACCATGTACCGGATCAAGCCGAGGGCCCAGGGACGCGCCTACCGCATTCGCAAGCGAAGCAGCCATATCACGGTCGTGGTTGAAAGCACGAAGGAAAAGGAATAGAGAACGCGCAGAGGAGGATATTTTGGGTCAGAAGACGAATCCGATAGGATTACGGCTCGGCATTAACCGTGCGTGGGATTCGAAATGGTTTGCGACGAAAAACTATGCCCGGTGGCTCGAGGAAGACGTTATTATCCGGCGTTACATCAAGAAGCGTCTTGCACGCGCCGGAGTCTCCAAAGTCGATATCGAGCGTCGGGGGGACAAGGTGCGAATCCATATCTACACGGCGCGCCCCGGCATGGTGATTGGGCGGAAGGGCGCTGAGGTTGATTTTCTCAGCGAGGAGTTGGCCCACCTGACCGGACGGGAAGTCAACATCGATATCAAAGAGGTGAAAAAGCCCGAGTTGAATGCGCAGCTTGTGGCGGAGCATATCGCCGGACAGCTCGAGCAGCGCGTGTCGTTTCGCCGCGCAATGAAGAAAGCGATCGGTTCGGCGGTACGGATGGGTGCCAAGGGGATCAAGATCAAGCTCGGGGGCAGGCTCGGCGGCGCCGAGATGTCGCGCGTCGAGGGGTACATGGAAGGCCGCGTACCGCTGCACACCCTCAGGGCCGATATCGATTACGCGAGGGCTACGGCGTTCACGACGTACGGAACGGTCGGAGTGAAGATCTGGATCTATTTGGGAGAGCTGTTCCCGAAGGATTTCAAGCGCAGGATCAGTGAGGCCGCGATCGAGGAGAGCCCCCGGGGACGTTGATGCACGGAGAAAAAGAGGTCGATAGCCCATGTTGATGCCCAAAAGAACAAAGCACCGCAAGCAGCAGCGGGGACGCATGAAGGGATGCGCGTACCGGGGTTCCCGCATCAGTTTCGGTGAATTCGGCCTGCAGGCGGAAGAGCCGGCGTGGCTGACCGACCGTCAGATCGAGGCCGCCCGTGTCGCGATCATGAGGCATATCAGCCGGCAGGGGAAGCTCTGGATACGGATCTTTCCCGACAAGCCCGTTACCGTTAAGCCCGCCGAGACACGGATGGGCAAGGGAAAAGGAGCGCCGGAATACTGGGTGGCCGTCGTAAAGCCGGGACGCATTCTCTTCGAGCTCGAGGGAGTCGAGCAGAATATGGCGAAGCGGGCAATGGTGCTTGCAGCGTCCAAGCTTCCCATCAAGACGAAGTTCGTCCGCCGCGTCGCCACCGGAAAGGTTGCCGGGTAGCGGGCGCCGGGAATGGACCCCTGATGCGGTGCGGCCGCGGCGGTACGGTACCTGCGATACGCGAGGATGGTAGATGAGATGAAGGCAAGAGAACTGAGAGAAATGATGCTCGAGGAGCTCATGATACAGCAGGAGGAGCTCACCGAGAAGCTTGCACGCGAGAAGATACAGCTTTCCATCAAGCGACTTGACAATCCCCTGCAGATTCGCGTCACGAGGTGCGATCTCGCCAGGGTCAACACGGTTATTACCGAGAGACTGCGGGCTGGTGAAACAGCCGCGGTTCCCGAGGTGGATGAGACGGAGGAGACCGAAACCTCCTGACAGCCCCATAGAGAGTAACGATAGGACCGGCGAGGAGAGGTCATGGAGAAGAGAAAACCCAGAAAAACCCTGGTGGGACGTGTCGTCAGCGATGCTATGGAAATGACCGTCGCCGTATCGGTGGAACGGTTGTTCCAGCACCCGCGGTACAAAAAGATCGTCAAGAAGACCGCGAAGATCTACGCTCACGACGCCGAGAATAGCTGCCGCGCCGGGGATAAGGTGCGAGTGATGTCGACCAGGCCGCTGAGTAAGCGCAAGCGCTGGCGGGTTGTGGAAATCATGGAGAGGGCACAGTAGGAGTACAGAACGATGGTCAAGATGCAGACGAATCTGGTTGTCGCTGACAATTCCGGCGCCAAGAGTGTCCGCTGTATCAAGGTTCTCGGAGGCTCCCGCAGGCGTTACGCCTCGGTCGGTGATATCATCAGCGCGTCAGTCCGTGTGGCGATGCCCGGTGGTGGCGTGAAGAAGGGGCAGATCGTCAAATGTGTGATCGTTCGCACAAAGAAAGAGGTTCGGCGCAGGGACGGGAGTTACATACGGTTCGATCAGAACGCCGGAGTCATCATAAACGAGCAGAAGGAGCCGGTCGGCACGAGAATATTCGGCCCGGTCGCGCGGGAGCTGAGGGAAAAGCGATTCATGAAGATCGTTTCCCTGGCACCCGAGGTAATCTAGTGAGCGGATAGGACGAGTGCGATGAAGATAAAAAAGAATGATATAGTGAAGGTAGTCGCGGGGAACGCCCGGGGCATGGAAGGAAAGGTGCTGAAAGTTTTTCCCGATGCGAACCGCATTATCGTGGAAAAGATCAATTTGATCAAACGGCACACGCGACAGACGGGCCAGGGACAGCAGGGCGGCATCATCGAGAAGGAAGCCCCGATCGACGCATCCAATGTTAGGCTGGTGTGTCCCAAGTGTAACCGCCCGGCACGTACTGGCATGACGCTGCTGGCCGATGGCAGGAAGGTCCGGCAGTGTAAGAAGTGTAAGGAGACGCTGAGCGACGAGGACTGAGGATCCCCGTTGCCTTGAGGCGACCCCCTCAAACGGTGAGTTCGATTCAGTGAATGGTGAGCGAAATGGCTGATACGAAATATGTACCGAATATAAGGACGCTGTACCGCGAGAAGGTATTATCCGAGTTGATGAAGAAATTCGGCTACCGCAACGTTATGGAGGCGCCGCGCCTCGACAAGATCGTCGTCAACATGGGCGTGGGAGAGGCGATCACCGACGCGAAGGTTCTCGAGGCCGCGGAGAAGGATCTTGCGCTGATCACCGGGCAAAAGCCCGCGGTTGCGCGTTCCAAGAAGGCGATAGCAGGATTCAAACTCCGTGCCGGCGTTCCGATCGGGTGCCGGGTGACGCTGCGAAGGAATCGCATGTACGAATTCTTCGACCGGTTGGTGAATGTCGCCATACCACGGATCAGGGATTTCAGGGGGCTGAATCCCAAGAGCTTCGACGGAAGGGGTAATTACACGTTCGGCGTCAAGGAACACATCATCTTTCCCGAGATCGATTATGACAAGATACTCAAGATCATGGGGATGGATATCACGATTGTGACGACAGCAAAGACCGATGAAGAAGCCCGGGAGCTCATACTGCTTCTCGGCATGCCACTCCGGATAAGTTAGCGTTACAAGGAGGATATGTGGCAAAGAAGTGCTTGATA
>CBFCXB010000315.1:0-3990 GCA_965601905.1 uncultured bacterium
GAATATCGAGAAGAGAATTACAAGCAGTATATACCCTGCAACCGGCGCCACGACGATCCGTTGCTCCCGCCTGTACCATCGCGCCAGTCCCACGAATCCCAGGAACGCGAGGGGCACATAGGCGTACGTCATCATGTTGGTGAGATGGCGTCTGCTCTCGATGTTCCACCCCCCCATCACGTGACTTTCCCATCCCCGAATGAACAGAACCGATACCTTGTTGTAGATTATCAACGCCGTTTTCAATCTGTTGTGCGCGATAAATTGCAGCGCCCGCCGCACGTATTCCGACTGGCGCCTCGAGGGCCGCGGGGGCAGCATGTGACCGTTCACGCCGGGAGTATACTCTCCCCGCTGGACATCGGGCGCCTTGCCGGTCGTGCCGTCGGCCTTCTCATTGTAACTCATGTAGAAATTGAACGCTCCCGTCTCGGAGATGGGCACGAATCGTCGAAAGACAACAGCATTCCGGATGGTCCACGGTGCGATAACAATAACAATCACCACGAGGAACAACCAGCGTCTACGAACCGCCACGAACAATCCCGGCGCGAAGAAGAGAAATGCGGGTTTGAGCAGCGCTCCCACGCCCACCGCCGCCGCGAGAGAGGCGGCCTTTCGGGTATCCGGGATATCCATTACGGCGACCAGCATGATCACGGCGACACAGAAGAGACCGAGCGTCTCGGTGAGTGTTGTGACGTTGTACATGATGAAATGGGGATACACGGCGGATATCAGGGCGGCGATCAGGCCGACCCGCCGATTCCAGAGCCTGCGCGCCACGAGGTAGATGAGCAATGATGTGATTGCGCCGATAATGCCCTGAATGATAAAAACCGCCGTGTAATTGTAGCGGCCGAATATCGAATACACGGCACGCAGAAACAGGGGGTAGAGGGGCGCACGGTAGGTGTCGAACCCCCCGTGCACCGCAATGGTATTGTATTCGGCCATGTCGCTGAAATCGGGTTGTACACCGCACGCACACGCGCAATACATGCGAATCGCCAGCGCAACCGCAAAAACGACCGCCAGCGGCACCCAGATCCCCGGGCCACGGCCGGCGACCGCGTGCAATCCCCCGGCCGTCGGCCGGTCATCTGAATACATGGGGAATTCTTCTTTCATTTCAGCATCGCCTCATGTCGGAGGGAGGTGCCGGCGGTGCCGTCCGCCCCGGCGCCGCCGTCCGCCCCGGCGCCGCTATCCGATCCCGGCGCCGTCATCCGCTTCGTCGCCGCTATCCGCCCCGGCATGCTCCCTCCCGCACCACGATCGCACCTCCCGGTACTCGTTCACGAAAAGTGCCGCCGCATAGAATACAAGGAGCGGTTCCAGCATCGCCCGCTGCCTGCCGTCCGGCGGGGCAAGAATGCTGAATAGCACAACATATCCGAGAAACGGTAAGAGAAAGGCTCGATGCTCCCTCCGGTAATACCGGATCAACCCGGCGAGCCCGAGCAGCATAAGCACCGCGTATGAAAATGTTCTTACGTGGGAAGCAGTGCTGATCCTGCTAAAGGTACCGTCCATAACGTAGCTGCGCCACCCCTCCCCCATGAATGCCGAGGCGCAGTAATAGTATATACCGACCACGTCCCACGCATCGCGCACCCTGCCGTATGCATCGAGGCGAAAATCGAACGTGCCCGGATCGTAGACCGGCACGAGCGTGTCATGCACGATGGCCGTGCGAACAATCCACGTCGCCAGTACCACGCCAAGGACCGCGGCGAAGATGAGCTTTCGCCGTGTCGTCGCAACAAGACCCGGAACGAAAAATACGTAGGCAGGATTCATCAGCACCCCACCACCCGTAAGTGCTGCACTTATAACCGATTTCTGACCTGCCCGCCACTGTGATGTGGACACCGCAATGATCGAGGCGATCAGTGTGACGCCGAGCGATACGGGAAGCACGGCCGCATTGTACAGAATGAAATTTGGATATCCCGCCGCGAGCGCCGCCGCAACGACGGCGATGGTGCGGTCGAAGAATCGATTGACCCAGTAAAACAGTGCAATGACGACGAGACAGCCGATCACACCCTGGATCGCGTAAACGGCCGTAAATGCGCGCATTCCGAACATTTGATAGATCGCACGAAGAAAGAGTGGATACAGTGGCGGTGTGGTGGGGGAAAACACACCGCTCACGGCGACCGCATTATATGCGTCCATTTCGCCCGTGTCTGTCGGTTCGCTCGCGGCGAATGCATAAATCAGCCTCACCGCCAGGGCGAGAGCGCATATAACAATCAGTGTACGGTCGATTGATCTCATCGCACAACTCCACCACTTCCTCGCTACATAATCGAGGATTCAAGTCTACCAGATTTGCGCGTGATCGAAAACCGTGCAATCAAACCGTGCAATCAAACCGCGCAATCAAACCGCGCAATCAAATCGTGCAATCAAATCGTGAGCGCCGAATCGGACGATATGCATGAATATCGAAATGCCCCGTTTCGGAGCGATCACGTTAAATATTTGAGTAAATTACTGGTTTTTATAACCTATTGTATAAGCATGCATTGGATTAATCGATTGACGGCAAAGGAATTATCTGCTATACTATATAGGTAAGAATTGTTCTAGATTAGAATAACCTTTTCGGTTAGCCTGAGGAAACGCAACAGAAGAGTCAACAAATAAGGAGTTGCAACATGAAAAGGTTTCTAATTTCAGCGGCTTTCTTTATCGTTACGAGCATAATTGGACTGATCCAGCCAACGCTCATGGCAGGTCCATGCCTGATTGTCTATCCCGCCAACGACTGCATCTACATGTATGATCCAAATTTGTACTATACAGTTGGTCCTGGACACCCGTTGTACGATCCAGAAAACGCGAGGAACGGTGAAGTGATTTACAGGACTGAAACCAACGAGATAGACTACAGCATCTACCAGGCACCGAACCTGACGGGATTCATGCCTTCCATCGATGGTATGAAAGGTTACTTTTTCTCGGGCATGAGCTTCACGCTCATTCTCGACAGCTTCTCGGGCGAGCAGGAAATCTACAAGAATGTCAAGCTCGTATTCGGATTCAAGGACAACAGGATTAACTGTAGACCGACCGTCTTAGTGAATGAGATATGCCTTGACAACCTGGTATACAGCGTCGGCGACATAGTCGTATCGAAAACCAACGAACAGGGGAATAATTATTCCGAGACAATGACCTTCTCGGTCACGTGGTACGGATGCTACAGCATGTATGTGTGGGCCTATGCAGATGAGAACTACAATGGCGAAAAAGACGGCTGTGAATGTGGCACCGCCTTCTCCTACGATATAACAATAAGCACCGAGGATACTTCCTGGGGAGCGATAAAAATGCTCGCACACTAGACCCGTCCGCAGTCATTTCCGCCATTAGAACAGCATAGAACGGACAAAGAGGAGCAGTGCATGCCGTCCCGTTCATTCGGCGCCCTCTCCCCGTCCTTGACCTGACGGATCGATCCCGTATCGCTTGATCTTCTTCCACAGTCCCTGGCGGGTTATCCCGAGTGCCACCGCCGTTCGTGTCCGATTCCCCTCGTGGCGCCGGAGCGCATCGGTGATCATGCGGCGCTCCAGCCGCTCCACGGCCTCGGGAAGCGCCCCACCCTCGACCTGTCTTGCCGGATGGAACACCGCCTCGCGGATACGGGGCTCGAGCATATCGAGCGATATCCGCTTCGCATCGCGATTCAGGGCTATGATACGCTCGACCTCGTTTCGCAACTCGCGAACATTTCCCGGCCACCGGTATGCCAGCATCCTCGATATCGCGCCCGGGGCGATCCCTGCGATCGCCTTCCCGGCCACGGTGCTCCCTGTGATGAAATGATTCGCCAGTGGCAGGATATCCTCAGTACGCACACGCAGAGGGGGAATAAATAGACGTACCCCGTTTATGCGGAAGTAGAGATCACCCCTGAATCGTCCCCGTTCCACGAGATCCGCAAGATTCCTGTTCGTAGCGAAGATAAACCGG
>CBFCXB010000316.1:0-3986 GCA_965601905.1 uncultured bacterium
GAGGCCTTCTACGGAGACGCGTCCGTCCTGACCGTATCGATGCATGAGACGGGAAAAACGCTCTTTCCCTGGGGCGGTTTCGAGCGCGAGATCGGGGAGGGCGGCGGTACGGGATTCAATGTTAATATTCCACTTGAACCCGACACCGACGACGAGATATTCCTGCTCCTCTTCAGGGAGATCGCGATGGAGGCCCTGCGCCTCTTTCAGCCGGATGTCATCGTGGGTCAATTCGGGACCGATATGTTCTCGACCGATCCGCTCACGCACCTCAGACTCACCAACAACGGTTATATCGAGGCGGTGGAATTGCTGCACCGGCATTTTCCACGTATCGTCGCGCTCGGCGGCGGCGGATACCGGATGCAGGATGTCGTGAAGGGGTGGACGCTGGTCTGGGCCGAGCTCGCCGGCATCCAGCTCGGTGGGGGTTACGGCGGTGCGCTGGGGGGAGTTCTTCTCGGGGACTCGTCGATTCAGGGATCCGACCTCCGGGACATGCGGCTCTACACGACGGGGCCGGTCAAGGCGAACCTCGTTGCGCGGGCCGAGGAGCTCGTCGCGCATTTTCGTGAAAAGATCAAGCCTCTACTTGCGTAGCGGGAGCCGCGCGTCGGCGGGGCACGGATCGTTCGTACCATCCAATCGGCGGCGGGGAGACGGATGTGTGTGGAGTGCCCCGCTGGTGGAAGAAAATATTTGAATGTGTGTTTCCAACCTCTTATGTTACGTCACGTCATGTCAATGCAGATCGACACGGGGGGCCATGCCGATCCGCCGTGATGCAGGAGGAGCTTTTTGAGCAACGGAATGGAGTTCGTTGAGGCGGAGCTGAACGCCTTGATCGATGCCGTTCGTGAATCGGGCGGTTCGCGGGAAGTCGAGCGCGCGCTGCATGAAGCGATCGAGTCGGTCCATTACGGAAAGGTCTCGGGCGAGGACGGGCTCATCGTGCTGATCCGCAATATCATTGGCATCGCCAAGCCGCCGGTTCTCTCCCGGGGTTGGGAGGAGACCTGGGGTAACCTCTTCTCGCATCTCATACAGATCATAATGAACAGCGAGCGTGGAACGGAGCGGGTGATTTCGTACCTGTACGGATGCGCCGGTCTTCCCGAACAGGCGCGCGATGAACGGGTGCTGTGCGTGAATCCCGGTTCAACCTCGACGAAGCTGGCGCTGTTCCGGGGTCTTTCGCTCGAATCGACCGCGGAGGTTCACATTCCACCCGATTACGATGATAGTGTCGAGAATCGTTGCGAGGCGATCATCCAGTGGGTCGAGCAGCGCGATATCGCTTCCGGAGAGTTGACGGGGATCGCCTGCCGGGGTGGTTTCGTTCTTCCCGTGCCGACGGGAACCTACGAGGTGTGCGGTGATATGGTTGAGGATCTCTCCGAGCCCCGCATCCAGCACGCATCGAACATGGCAATACCGATCGGCCTCCGGCTCAAGGAGCGGTTCGGAGACGGCGGCAAACTTCTCATCACCACAACCGACCCTGTCGCTTCGGACGAGATGGAAACCGGGGCGAGGCTCACCGGTATATTGAGAATTCTCCGCGATGGAACGGGCGCCCACTACCTCAGCCATCAGGCGGTTCATCGTCTCACATGCGCCATCATCGGGTGCGAGCCGGACCGATTCACGACGATCAGCGCCCATCTGGGCGGCGGTATATCGATCATCAGGCATATGGACGGGATCGCCGGTGATCTGGTGAATGCATTCGCCGGCATTCCGAGCGCGAACCGCTGCGGCACTATCCCCCTCGACTGTCTCATGGAGGCAATGGGCAGGGGCGATTTGAATATTCACGAGCTCAAGAAGTACCTCTACAGCGAGGGCGGGCTTATCAATCTTACCGGGACGAACGATTTCCGGGCCCTGCTCCATTTCAGGGATACCGGCGCCGTCCGGCGACAGCGGGAGAAGATCGAACTGGTGATAGATTTTTTCGCGACCAACATCGCGAGTTCCGTGATGAAGCTCGCGGCGGTCGAAAGTGCGATCGATCTGGTCGTTCTCACGGGGGGGCTCTCGCGAAGCCCCGAGTTCACCGGCCGCATCAAGCACATACTTTTCCCGTATTTTCCCGTTGTCGTGATACCCGGTTCAATCGAGCATGAATCGATGGTGGCCGGCCACCTCCGCGCCCGGTACATTCCCGGTGAGGTGAAGGACTACCGGATCGAGCGCGACCGGCTCCGGCGGCGGCGGATGGAGGAGCGGGAACTTCTCGAGACGGAGATTTTTCCGCACCCGCATCTGCGCAGGCGCGAGAGCGCTCCGATCACGAGCCTCGACGAGTTGGTGTACGTATCGCGCTCCCTGGTGGCCAAGTACCGCGCCCCGCGGATTGCGATCGTCGGGGCCGAGAATGAGGACGCCGTCGTGGCGGCCAAACAGGCCAATGAGGAGGGCCGGTATCCGGTCGCGAAATTTTTCTTGGTCGGCGATTATTACGAGGTGAACAAGCTGGCATGGGAGTACGATATCACGGTCGACGGCGATAACTACACGATCGTCGACTCGGATGACCCGGTCACACGGGCCGTCGACCTGCTCAATGCGGGCGAGGCCGATCTTCTCATGAAGGGAAGGGTCAAGACGGCCGAGATCATGGGGGGTGCGATCCGCTATCTCAAGGGCGGCGGCCGGCTCAAGAAGGGACGAATCTACAGCCATGTCGGCATTTTTCACATACCCACCTATCCGAAGCTTCTCATGGTAACCGATGCGGCGCTGATTCCGAGTCCCACCGAGGAGATGAAGGGGAAGATTCTCGAGAATGCGCTCACGGTCTGCGGCTACCTGAATATCATGAAGCCGAAGGTTGCGGTGATCTCCGCCGTCGAGACGATGAATCCGAGCGTTCAGTCATCGATGCTGGCCGGCGAGTTCGCCGCCCGGTACCGGGACCGTACAGATTGCATCGTCGAAGGCCCCCTCTCGCTCGATGTGGCGATGGATCCGCGTTCCGCGCACGAGAAACGGTACGGTGGGCGGATCATGGGGAACGCCGATGTGCTGCTCATGCCCGATATCGAGGCCGGCAACGTCGTGTACAAGACGCTCACCGTTTCCTCCGGCGCCTACCTCGCGGGGGCAATCGTGGGGGCGGGCATTCCGATCATCCTCACATCGCGGGGAGACTCGGCGCGTTCGAAACTCGCCTCGATCTGTCTTGCATGCCTCATCGCGCTGAAGCAGGGGGATCTGCACCCCGCCGAGTGAACGCGGGGCGGCCGCCGATACCGACTACCCCGTATTGATTATTGTGCCGGCTCATCGTGATTGAAGCGATCTCTCGAGTACCTGGAGGTGTTACAATGACAAAGCGGTGGAAGCAACTGCTGTTGCTTCTCTTTCTCGTACTGTTCCTCGTCGTGATACCGCTGATGGCGTTTTTCGGTCTCTTCAAGGGGGGAATCCAAATCGAGACGGGGAAACGGGCCGTGGTTGTCGACGTGCGGGGCAGCATGCTGGATTACGGGCCGCACTTCCCGGCCGGTATAATCTTGGCGCGACGCGAGAATACCCAGACCGATGTGCTGGCCGCCATCGACAAGGCGGCGCGGGACAAGCGTGTGGAGGCGCTCGTGCTGCGGGTGTTCCCCTCCGCCGCCGGTACCGCCAAATGTGAGGAGATCCGTGACGCGCTGCACCGGTTCAGGAAGACGGGCAAGCGGGTGATCACCTTCTCGCCGATGCTCTTCAACCACCATTACCTGATTGCCTGTGCTTCCGATTCGGTTTTTATGCCGCCGGGTGGATACCTCCTGCTTTCCGGCCCGGCCTCGAGTGCGACCTTTGTCCGGGGAACCCTCGACAAGCTGGGTATCACGCCGAACATTCACCGGATCGGGCGGTACAAGTCCGCTGCGGAGTTTTTCACGGAACGCGAACGAACCCCCGAGTCGCGTGAGATGACAGAGAGGCTGCTCGACGATTTCTACACCCGGTTCGTCGAAACGGTGGCCATG
>CBFCXB010000317.1:0-3950 GCA_965601905.1 uncultured bacterium
GATAACGGAGATCGAGGCGGGGCTTCCGCCGGGCATCCGCATCGTGCCGTTCTATGATAGGACCGAGGTGATCGGCCGCGCGACGCACACGCTGACGGTGGCGCTCGTCGAGGAGATCCTCGTGGCCGCCGTCGTGCTGCTGCTCTTTCTCCTGCACCTGCGGAGCACGCTGATCATCGCGCTTCTGCTCCCTCTCGGCATACTCGGTGCATTCCTCATCATGAAGGGTATCGGGCTGCCGTCGAACATCATGTCCCTCGGGGGAATCGCGATCGCGATCGGCGTCATGGTCGACGCCGGGATCGTCATGACGGAGAACATCCACCGCCACCTCTCGGAACGCCGTCCCGCCGGGGGAAACATCTCCAGGGACGAGCGTATCGGCATTACCGTTGCGGCGGCCCGTGAAGTCGGCCCACCGATATTCTTCGCGATCATCATTATTATCGTCGCCTTCATCCCGGTCTTTGCATTGACGGGGCAGAGCGGGAAGCTCTTCCGTCCCCTCGCCTTCACCAAGACATTCGTCATGACCGTATCGGCGATCCTCTCGATCACCCTGCTGCCCGTTCTGAGCACCTTCTTTCTCCGCGGCCGCCTGCGCGGGATACGTGAGAACGTCGTTACACGGCTCCTCACCCGCGCCTACCGCCCGGCGATCAGATGGTCGATCCGGCGCCGGCAGCCCCTCATAATCACGGCTGCGCTGATCCTCGCCGGCAGCGTGCTGCTCTCCACGGCGATACCGGGGGAGTTCATGCCCCCCCTGAACGAGGGCGATCTCCTCTTCATGCCGGTGCTCCTTCCCGGCGCTTCGCTCACGCAGGTGCGCGAGGTGATGCGCACGCAGGACATCGTGATCAAGTCTCTCCCCGAGGTCGAAACGGTGGTCGGAAAGCTCGGCAGGGCCGAGACGGCGACAGATCCCGCCCCCGTCGCGATGATAGAAACGATCATAAAGCTGAAGGACCGGTCGGCGTGGCGGCCCGGGATGACGCGGGAGAGATTGACCGAAGAGATCAAGGAGAAAACCCGTATGCCCGGCGTGAGCCCGATCATGACCCAGCCGATCAGGAACCGGATCGACATGCTCGCGACCGGCATCCAGACGCCGGTCGGCATCAAGGTCTTCGGCAACGACCTCGGCGCGATCGAGGAGGTGGCCGTGCGGATCGAGGGGATACTGCGCGAAATTCCCGGCGCGCTTGGGCCCTACGCCGAGCGGCTCGGCAACAAGCCGTACCTCGAGATCGAGATCGACCGCGAGCGCCTCGCCCGATACGGCGTTCTCCTCGGTGACGTGCAGAACGTGATATCGACGGCGATCGGCGGCATGAACATCGCCACGACGGTCGAGGGACGGGAACGCTACCCGATCAGCGTCCGCTACCCGCGCGAGCTGCGGGACAGCGAGGAGAGCATCGGCGATGTGCTCGTGCCGACGCCGGACGGACGCCAGATCCCCCTTGCGCTGCTCGCGACGATCAGAAGAGCACCGGGACCCGCCATGATCGCGACGGAACATACGATGCCGTACACGCGCGTCTTCGTATCGATAGACAGGAGCGCGACGGGGCTCATGGAGTTCGTCGATCGCGTCCAGCGGGAGCTTGCGGAGCGGATCAAGCCGGCGCTGCCGGCGGGGGTCTACTACAGCATCGCGGGCCAGTACCAGTACAAACGCGAGGCGGATCTCCGGCTCATCGCCCTCGTGCCGATCTGCCTGTTCGTCATCTACCTGCTGCTCTACATCAAATTCAAATCGCTCTCGTCCGCGCTGATTCTCGCGAGCGCCCTGCCCTTCTCGTTCGTCGGCGCCGTCGTGCTCCAGTACATTCTCGGCATCCACTTCAGTACCGCCGTCTATGTCGGCTACATCGCTCTCTTCGGCGTCGCGGTGGAGGATGGGATCGTGATCCTCGATTCCATGCGAACGCGTACCCGCGGCAGCGGCGATTTCACCGGATCGGCGATCGAGGCGGCCGTGCTTCGCGTCCGCCCGATACTGATGACGACGGCCACGACCGTGCTGGCGCTTCTCCCCGTCATGTTCGCGACGGGAACGGGGAGCGAGGTGATGATCCCGATCGCCGTGCCGACGGTGGGCGGCATGATCACCTGCACGATCTCGAACCTCTTCATCGTTCCGGTGCTGTTCACCTGGATCGAAGGCAAGCGAAAATAATAACAACGGTGAGTGCGAACCTATTGATCCGGGAACGGCCGGCCGTTAGATTCCCCGGTGAATCATTCAAGGGCGCAGCATCGATATCACGTATCGGAGGAGACCAGAAATGCGACGAATAGTAATAATCATACTCATCGCGGGATTCACCACGGCGCTGGCAATCGTGGGATGCAGCGACGATTCGAACGGTCCGGGCAATTCGTTTTCCGTCGAGAACACCCTCGTATTCGAGCGCACGGACGGGTCCCGTATCGGTTTCAAACCGGAGGTTTCGATCCGGTGCGGGCCGTGGGAGAGGGGAGAAGTTCCCGTCGCGGCGCTTCATATCATGGGATTGGACGGTGCCGGTAACTACTGGAGCCTGCGCGCCGTTCTCGACGACATCGGGCCGGGCAAGAGGATCGATTTCCCTAACTCCTTCATATGGAACGAGCCGTCCGGCGTTGACATCTTCGTCTTCGATGCGCCGAATGAGATCTCGACCGCGCAACCTCCGGTTCCGCCGGTACCGCTACGCCTTCTTGTGTAAGAGCACCAGCACTTCTTCGATATTTCTCAGCTTGACCACGGTGAGATGCATGATCACTTTGGGCTCGCTCGGGGTGCGGAAAGCCGCCTCGTACGATGAGGGAAGATCGTGTTCGCCAAGTGCCCGCCGGTGGATGTAATCCTGAATCATCTCGATCGACTCGTTGTGACATATCTCGAGAATGGGCAGCCCCGCGCACTCGCGAGCGGTGCGCTCGAAGAGTGACGCGAAGTTCTCGTTCGCCATCAGTATATTCTGACCGCGGTACAGGGTTGCGGCCTCACCGCATGCCTGAAACGCATCCAGCAGGTTCTGCTTGCAATCCATGCTCCTGCCTCCTATGCGAAAACATGTAACCGTTTCGTTCTCTCGAAACACGTTCAAGTTATATATTGAACGGCGGCCGGTCAAATATAAATAACGGCGGCGAGCTTGATGCGTAGTCATTCAATGGGAATGTGCACAGCTACACGTAATCAATCGATCCCGGCGGTCACCTCGATACCGTTCAATGCAAGGTGATAGAGCGAAAGTGCGTGGAGCAGCCCGGCGTCGTGCGGGAGAATCCCCAGCTCACCGGCCCGCTCGACCGGCATGTCGTACGTGTCGACGCAGTCGGCCGGCACGATGACGGTGCGGTGGATACCCGCCGCGTTGGCCGTGAGTCTGAGGTGCATGGCGAGCTGGTAGACGCAGAGGTCGGTACAGTCGCCGACGATGATGAAGCGATCGATCCCGACGTTCGATGCGAGCCAATCGTCGAGGATCGTGCCTATTGCCGATGAGATCGAGTTCTTCTCGACGATGCGGAACAGATCGGAGAACGGGAGGCCGGCAAGCTCCGGGATAGTCTCCGCCTGACGCGTGCCGGCGACGCAGTGGGGCCCGAACGCATCGAACTCGGGAGCCCCGTCGCTGTGCGTGTCCTGGAAGAGGAAGAACCATCTTGCCCCCGCCGCATGCGCCTTTCCGAAGAGTGAGACGACCGCGGGCACTATGGCCGCCACACGCGGGCTCGCCAGGGGACCCTCGTAGCAGAATCCATTGATCAGGTCGACCGACATGATCGCCGTCCTGCCTGGTTCCGGAACTGCCCCGGCGAACGGCCGGCGCTTGAGTTTCTTGTGCCAGTCGTCGAGCCACCGCATGAACGGCCCCGATCTCTCAGGTAACGATTTCTCTTTCATGATCACCCCCCCCCGCTACGTCTACTCTTGAAATATTACCGGCTTC
>CBFCXB010000318.1:0-3949 GCA_965601905.1 uncultured bacterium
GGAAGGGGCGACGGGGCGGCGGCAGAGGAGAGCAGCACGACCAGTGCGGCCACCATACTTACGATTTTACCATTCACGATATCCTCCCCTGTTGCACTACCGGCGGCGGGGCGCCGTTGATCATGCCGCCGCGCGAACGCCGTTCACCACTCTCGCACGCTCTGCGTGTCTCCGGGCTCAGAGAGAACCACGCTGTCCACCGCAGTCGCAGAGGGGGCGGGGGCGTATCGCGCGTCGATGTACTCAACGCCCAGCGCGGTCCTCAGCGAATCGAGAAATTCCCGGTACGACTGCTCGCGTTTTTCTATCACGAGCTTGTTCATGATGTTCTGTCGAACGTCATCGAGACTGACCTTCACGACGGATTCCCTCATGCCGACCAGCTTGATGATGTGGTATCCGAAGTCGGACCGGACGATGCCGCTCACATCTCCCGGTTTCATACGGAAGATCACATTCTCGAATTCGGGGATCATGTTCCCCTTGGTGAGGTATCCGAGATCGCCCCCGCGCTTGGCGACGGGATCGATGGAGCGATGGTTCGCCACCCAGGAAAAACTCTTCTTAGACAGTCGTTCCTTGACTTCCTCGGCTTCCTCGAGCGTATTCACGAGTATATGGCTCACGCGGTACTCGTAGAGATACTCGTCCCGATGTTCGTTGAAAAAATCCTCGATCTCCTGCTCGGTCACCCCGGTGCGTTCCCGCAGCTCGAGGTACACGAGATGGTCGGCGAGGTATTCCCGTTCGAATTCTTCCAGGCGCAACCGGACCCGCGGATCGTCGTCCAGACCTCTCCGAATAGCCTCCTGGTATAGCAGTTCGGTGTTGATCCAGCGATTGATGAATTGCTTCTTCTCCTCGTCGGTGATCTGCAGATGTTCATTCTCCGGCAGGAGGTTCCCAATGTGTTCCCTGGTGAGAAACGCCTCTCCCACCCGTGCGATGTCATCACTCCGTCTCTCGGAATGGGCTGTCTTTTCCCCGTCCCCGCACCCAACCGCGGCGAGAACAAGCATGCTGTGCAGCAGAAGAACGCCGCCGATTTTCATCTCTGAAATACGTACCGTCACGCCGGATTAAATCTTGAGCCTCTTGAGTTCCACCTTGTCGAGATTCGATTCATCTATGCGGACTTCGCAATCCTCACGCCATTTCTTGAGTTTTTCCTGCAGGAGGAGCTCCGCCTTCTCCTCCATGAGCTGCCGTTTTATCGTGGGATAAGCCTCCTGCAGGGAGGAAATCTTGCCCGGCTCGATTGTTTCCACCTTGACCACCGCCCACCCGCGACTCGTCTTGAACGGATCGGAAATGTCCCCCTCGTTCGGAAGGGCGAACGCCACGTCGTCGAATTCGGGGAGTTTCCCCTTCTCAGCGAGATCGGTACGCCCGAGGCTCTCCTTGGCGGTCGTTTCCTCCGAGTATTCTTTCACCAATGATATGAAATCCTGGCCACCTTTCGCGCGAATTGCAACTTCCGTGGCGGTCTTGTTATCCTTGACCAGCACGATTATGTACTGCCTCTTCTCGAGCGTGCGTAACCTATCCTTGTTCTCCTCGAAGTAAGCCTCCACCTGCCGCTCGGTCACCACCACCCCATCACGGATCTGATCCTGGTACAGCTTGTGCACGAGGAACTGTTCCTTCTTACGCTCCAGCGCCTCGCGGACGGACGGCACCTCGAGTATATTCTCGCGCTGCTCGGCGTATACGGGCAACATCTTGTCGAAGATTTTCTTGTGAATGGTCATAACCACGCTCTCCCTGCCGTACTGACGCCGCGGCCTCTCGGGAAGCGCCAAGTCCTCGTAGATCTGTTCGAAATCCTTGAGCGTATACACGCCATCAACGTACTGGGCGATGATCATATCCAGGTAATTGTCCGGTATACTCAGCTTCGGCGCGTTGTCACGGGTTACCTTATAGTTGATGATGTCTTCGAAAGAGATATCTTCCGGGAGCGCGTTGTACGCGATCTCGACGGCGTTGGGGATAAAATTCAGCTCGATATCCTTCTCGATTTTTGCCTTGTAACCCTCGATTCCTTTCTTTTCCTTTATCGCCCGCACACGCTTTTCAGCGTATGCTTTTTCCAATTCCGGAATGATCTTTCGAATCCGGTGCACCTTGAGAAGGGCCCAGCCGCTCGTCGTCCTGAGCGGTTCCGACACTTCCCCCTCCTTCATGTCGAACAGGGCCTCCTCCACCCAGTAATGTATCCTGCCGACCACGTTCGTTCCTATAAGCCCGCCGTCATCCGCCTCCGGACCGATCGAATACATCTTCGCCATCTCGGCGAACTCTTCCCCTCCCAGGATCTTCTCGCGGAGTTGCCATGCCTCCTCTTCACCTATGACGAGAATCTGGCTCAGTGTATACTCGTAGTGCATCTTCTCGTAGTAATCTTCCACTTCCTTCTCGGTCACCGTTATCGGCTTGCGGATCTTCTCGTCCATCATCGCGGCTACGAGGAACGGATTCTTGAATCGCGCCCAGAATTCGACGAACCACTCTTCCTTCTCGTACCCGGCGGCCATGGCCTTGAGGGCCATGATATTCTTGTTGAGCATGTGGTCGAGGAGTTGCTTTTTCCCCTCCAGATCGTCGGTCACCGGGAGATACTTGTTATCCAGCGTTTCCGAGACCGCCTCCACCTCGGCGACCGTGATCTTCTCGGCGCCGATCTCCGCGACGACGAGGTCTTCCCGCTTGGTACAGGCGAGGGAGAATGCCAGAAGCCCCACGAGGGCGAATAGGATTGTCCGTTTCAAGATGTTCTCCTTTCCTCTAACGCGTTTCACGCACTATGTGTCGACGCATCGTTCAATAGCGGCCGCCTCGCTCCTGCACGCTCCACCCGGAGCGGCACGCAGCCTCATGAAAGTTAAACTATTCTATTTACCACAAAATTCCAACAAATTCAATAGTCTTTCGAGATCGCCCATTGCCCTTTTCGCTGTATGGCCCCGGTCCCGCAGTGCGTAATCGCTTCCCTGCAACGGAGATAGGGCGGCGGCAACCGTGACGGCAAAATTAGGGGCGGTGTGAAACTCGATCCGTCCCTCGAACGCTTCGACGATCCTCGAGAGTGAGTCCCTCGGCGGGCCCACCCCGTGCGCAAACCATACACCGAGCCGGCCCGTACGGGCCAATTCGATCCGTTCGACCCCCACCGCCAGCGCCCGCACCTTCAGCATTACCAGTTTCAGCATGTTCTCCGCCGGAGAGGGCGCCGGCCCGAACCTGTCCACGAGCTCGGCGCGCAGCTCGTCGATCTCGGCGGGCGAGGACATCCGGACGAGCCGCCGGTAGATATCCATACGTTCCTCGGAATCGGCGATATACCGTTCGGGAAGATACGTCTCGAGCGGCGCCGAGATGCGTACATCCCGTTCCTCCTCGACCGGCTCGCCCTTGAGGCGCGCGACCTCCTCCCTGAGCATCCTCGTGTAGAGGTCGAGCCCCACGGCGTTGATATGCCCTGACTGCTGGGGGCCGAGCAGGTTTCCGGCTCCCCGTATCTCCAGATCGCGCATCGCCACCCGGTACCCCGCCCCGAGGTAATCGAATTCACTGATCGCCTGGAGGCGCCGTACGGCGGTCGGGGTCATCGTCCGCCCACCCGGCACCAGCAGGTATGCATATGCCTTACGGTCGGAGCGCCCCACGCGCCCGCGGAGTTGATAGAGCTGCGCGAGGCCGAATTTATCCGCCCGGTTTATAATGATCGTATTCACGTTCGGAAAGTCGAGCCCCGCCTCTATGATCATCGTGCAGACCAGAACGTCGAATCGTTTCTCGAGAAAATCGATCATCTTTCGCTCTAGCTCCCGTTCCTTCATCTGTCCGTGCGCGTGCGACACCTTGACGCTCTCTGGAAGCAGGCGGGCGAGATATCCCTCCATGACGGCGATCGACTGGACACGGTTGTGCACGAAAAAGACCTGCC
>CBFCXB010000319.1:0-3932 GCA_965601905.1 uncultured bacterium
CAGTTCCTCTACGATTTAGAGTCCGGCGCGCGGCGCGAGATATTCACCGATCCGTATGTCGAACCGTACGACTTCAAGTGGTCAGGCGACAGCGAGGGATTCTACTGCCGGCGGCGTGTTGCCTCGGACAGCACCGACACGTATGTCAGCATCAGCCGTCTCTACTACTACAATCTGGGGGCCGGCGCGCTCTCGCCCGTCGACCTCGGGTGGGAACGGGGACTGGGGCATAAGTACCTCGTCGTGGGTGACGGCGTCGCCGCCGCACTCGCCGACGGCGTGCGCGACCGGATCGTCCACGCGAGACGTTCGGGAAACGGCTTCCGCGTGAGGATGCTCGAGGTGCCATCGGGAAAGGCCGTGCTTCTTCGCGCGGCCACACCGGGCGGCAGCCGACTCGTCTACCTCGCCTCGGACGCCTCCACCGTGCCCGATGTGGTCGCGGCGACGGTCAAGGGAAAGCGTCTCGCCGACGAACGGACGATCGCCCGGCTCAACAAACCTTTGAGGAAAAAAACGCTCGCCCACAGCGAGATCGTACGCTGGATAGGTGCGCTGGGGGACGAGGTGGATGGGATACTCTATTACCCGCGGGAGTACCGCGAGGGGGCGCCATACCCCCTCGTGATCGATCTGCACGGCGGCCCCGCCAGCGTCGATAGAGATTTCTTCACGGACCGCTGGTCCAACTACCCGCACCTCCTCGCCTCGAGGGGAACGTTCGTCCTCAAGGTCAACTACCACGGCAGCGGCAACTACGGCCTCGCCTGGATGGAATCGATCAAGGAACATTACTACGAGTTCGAGGTGCCGGATATTCTCGGCGGCATAGACCATCTCATCGCCGAGGGACTCGTCGACGAGGAGCGGATCGGGATCATGGGCTGGAGCAACGGCGCGATCCTCGCCATCGCCTGCTGCATCGAGTCGGACCGTTTCAGGGCGCTGTGCGCGGGGGCGGGGGATGTCAACTGGATCAGTGATTACGGCAACTGCGCCTTCGGCGCCGGATTCGACAACGCATATTTCGGGGGCCCGCCGTGGGAGATGGTCGAAACCTACATCGAGAAGTCACAGCTGTTCCGGTTGGAGCAGGTGGCGGCCCCGACGTTGATCATGTTCGGCACGGAGGATACCAACGTGCCGACCGAACAGGGGTGGCAACATTTCCGGGCGATGCAGCAGATCGGCCGCGCGCCGGTGCGATTCGTCCTGTTTCCCGGGTCGACACACGGCCTCTCGAAGCCGTCCCAGCAGAAGCGCAAGATCGAGGAGGAGCTCGCGTGGTTCGACCGGCACCTCTTCGGGCGGCACGAAGAAGAGAACGAGGCATTCAACGAGGAGTCGCCTCTCGCCATGGCGCTGGCGCGCGCCGAGGCCGAGCGGGTCGAGGGAATGATCGGCGAGCGGATCGGCGGGGTCCTCGCTCCCGAGGTGGTTCTCGTTCCCGAGGTGGTTCTCGCGCCCGAGGTGGCTTTCGAGCCCGAGGCGGTCCTCGAGCCCGGGGCGGTCCTCGAGCCCGGGGCGGCCGTCGGGCGGTTCGAGGTGACCCGGGCGCAGTATGCGGAGTACGATTCATCTTATCACTACAACGCCGGCACGGGTAACCACCCCGCAGGCGGGATCACCTTCGAGAAGGCAATAGCGTACTGCGGATGGCTCAGCGAACGGACGGGGCTTCGCTATCGACTCCCGACCGAGGAGGAAATGAAGAAGCTCCTCGCCACCGCAAAGTCGAACCGCGCGCACGAGAACAACCTCGACCGCTGGGCGGGGTACGCCCCCACGCCCGACGAGATCGAGATGCTCCGTGACACAATCGCCAAGCTGGAGGAAAGCCGCCTGCTCGTCGAGGAGGTGGGATCCTTCAGGCCAGCCGGAGCGGCGCGGGTGTACGACCTCTGCGGCAACGTGGCCGAATGGGCCGTGACCGACGGCGGCACCGGAGTGGTCATGGGGCTCTCGGCCGTCTCGCCGCGGGACGAGCGCATACCCTACACCCCGCCCCCGCAGCGGTACGTTGGATTCCGTATCTGCCGGGAAGGTCGGCGCGATTCGCGGGAATGATGCAGAGGATTTCGAAAGGAACAACATGAACAAGGGCAACAACGCTGAATGCGCGGTAACATATTTCAAGGATGGGTACTGCTGCTCGCAGGCCGTATTCGCCACGTGCGCGCCGGCGTACGGCATGGATCGCGAGATGGCGCTGACGCTGGCATCCCCCTTCTGCGGGGGGATGAGCAGGCTGGGCAAGACCTGCGGCGCCGTCACGGGCGCTTTTCTCGCGATCGGTCTTGCGCACGGGTCGGACGAGCCGGGCAGTCAGACGAGAGAAGAGGCATACCGCCTGGTGCAGGAATTCGCCGTCCGATTCATCGAGAAACACGGATCGCTCGAATGCAGGGATCTTCTCGGCTGCGACATCGGTACACCGGAAGGGCACCGGGAGGCGACGGAGAAGAACCTGTTCGAGACGGTCTGCGAGAAACTCGTCCGTGACGCCGTCGAGATCGTCGAGGAGCTGCTCTGATCCGGGCCGGCGGGGTCTATTTCGAGCCCCGGATCGCTCCCACGTTCAGTGCCAGGAGACGGCGAAGAATACGGGCCGCACCGTATAAAGCGGGGCGGCAGCCCATATCGGCTCCCGCCCCTTCGCACGCAGTGCCCGCGACCGTATATCCTCACCGGATGAGGATCATTTTCCTGGTTATCGAGAGATCGCCGGCCTTCAGCCGGCAGAAATAGACACCGGCGTCCAGTCCGTTCGCATTGAATGTGATCTGGTGCTCACCGGCCGGTCGATGCCCGTTCACAAGTGTCGCCACCTCGCGTCCCATCACATCGTACACGGCGAGATGGACGTGGCTGCCGTTCGCCAGGGCGAACGAGATCATCGTCACGGGATTGAACGGGTTCGGGCGGTTCTGAACGAGCTCGGCAATCCGGCCGTCCCCTCGCGCGGCCACCCTTTGGTCCTTGTCCTCGTGTGCCGGGAACGGGATGACTGTGCCGTTCGCCAGCGCGGCATAGAGCCCGAACGCGGGGCCGCCCTGGTTGGCAACCGGATCGAGGAATCCCGAGGCGAAGACCACCGCCGCGCCGCCGGCGAGGCCGGACAGATCGGCATCGAACGATGCCACGATCGTTGCATTGTCATCGCCGGGAGTGATATCGAGTACGTACATATCGGGCTGCACCCCGAGGTACCCCGTCATGTCGCCGTACGCCGCGTTATCCACCAGGGTGGCGACGCCGCGTGCGATCACATCGACGGTCGGCGCATCGGTCGCCCCGTGCAGCGCGAAGAACTCGACCGCTCCGGGATCGAGGGCCGCCTCGCGGGCGTCCTCCTTGATAAACACGTCAAACCCGATATTCCGGCCGTCTGGATTGGCCGCGAAGCTGTCCGGGGTAAGCACGCCGTTTGCGATCGCCACGTACGTCTCGCCCGTCACCAGGGTGACGGGGAAGGCGGCGATGATGTCCGCCGCGGAGGTGCTCGTATCCGGGGCCACTCCTACCGCCACTTCCACGTTGCCGGGGAAATCGATGAATGGCGTGGCATCAAGGTATGAGAAATCGTCTATCGCGAGAACGCCATCGAGATAAATATCGACGGCCCCCGCGTCCGGGTCGGCCGCATTGTGTATCACCTGGAGATGCGCCATCATCGGCGGGATCGTCCCGTGGAGCTCGATCTGCCCGCGGATCTCACCGTTGGGGTAATCGCCGGGGCCGGTGTTGGGATCCCCGACGCCATCGCTCGTGTTAATGTTCACGTAGGCGTTCCCGTCTGCCATCTCCCTCACCAGGGCCTCGAGTCCCATCCCGGAGAGCTGGCCCTGGAGATCGGCCGGGGTGATGATCCCCTTTGCGAGATTGCCGTTGTGCCGGCCGCCGCCCGGATCGGCGGGACCGTATAGCGTCAC
>CBFCXB010000320.1:0-3927 GCA_965601905.1 uncultured bacterium
GTCCCTCAGCTCCTTGAGGGTGGCGATCAGGCGGGCGTTGTCGCGCTGGTGAAGTCCGATCGAGGGCTCGTCTAGTATATAGAGCACGCCGACCAGCTTCGAGCCGATCTGCGTGGCGAGGCGAATCCGCTGCGCCTCCCCGCCGGCGAGCGTGCCGGCCGAGCGATCGAGCGTCAGGTAGTCGAGTCCGACGTTGCCGAGGAAGGCGAGCCTCGAGCTGATCTCCCGCACGAGGGGCTCCCCGATGATCCTGCTGTTACCGGTGAGCTCCAGCGAGGAGAAGAAATCGCGGCACTTCTCGATCGTCATGCCGGTCACGCCGGCGATCGTCCTTGCGGCGATCGTGACGGAGAGGCTCTCCGGCCGCAGGCGGCTTCCCCCGCAGTCCGAGCAGGGGTTCGAGGTCATGTACATCTCGACCCAGCGGCGTATCGCTTCCGACTTGGTCTGGTGGTACCGACGCCTGAGGTTCGGTATGATTCCCTCCCAGGTGGTGTAATATTCCCCCTTGCCCCGCTCGAATTCGTACTGGATAACGATTTCCTCGTCCGATCCCTCCAGCACGGCATCCCGCACCTTCCGGGAGAGCCTGCGAAAAGGAACATCCAACGAAAATCCGAGCTGTTCCGCGAGCGCATCGAGCCGGTAACGGAACCAGTTATCCTTCAGCGGCCCCACCGAGGCGATCGCCCCTTCCCCGATGCTCAGGCCGGCGTCAGGGATGATGAGCTCCCGCGCGAAATCGATTCGGGTGCCGAGACCGTGGCAGGCGGGGCACGCCCCGTATGGGGAGTTGAACGAGAAGAGCCGCGGCGAGACTTCACCGAGGTTCTTTCCACAGTAGGGACAAGCATATTCGAGACTGTAGAGTAACTCCTCGCCGTCGTGCGCCACCATGACGACGCCACCTCCCAGCTTGGAGGCGAGCTCGGTCGAGTCGGCGAGCCTCCCACCCACGCCGGGCTTTATTCGCAGCCGGTCCACGACGACCTCGATATCGTGCTTTGTGTTCTTGTTGATCGCGATGTGTTCGCCCAGCTCGCGTAATCGTCCGTCGATGCGTACCCTCGTGAAGCCCTCGCGTGCGAGTTTTTCGAGGAGCGCCCGGTGCTCCCCCTTGCGTCCGCGAATCACGGGGGCCATGATGACGAGATGGGCTCCGCCGCCGAACCCCTCCAGCTGATCGACAATCTGGGCGATGGACTGGCGGGCTATCGGTCTCCCGCATCCGGGACACTGCGGCCGGCCGATACGGGCGAAGAGAACCCTGAGATAGTCGTAGATCTCGGTGATGGTGCCGACGGTGGAGCGGGGATTGCGCGAGGTGGTCCTCTGATCGATCGAGATCGCCGGGGAAAGACCCTCGATACTGTCGACGTCGGGCTTCTCCATCTGTTCGAGAAACTGACGTGCGTAGCTCGAGAGCGACTCGACGTACCGCCGCTGTCCTTCCGCGTAGATCGTATCGAACGCCAGTGAGGACTTACCCGAGCCGCTGAGGCCCGTGATGACGACGAACTTGTTGCGCGGCAGCCGTACGGTGATATCCTTGAGATTGTGTTCCCGCGCCCCTTTTACAACGAGGTCCTCCCGTACCATGCCCGTTCTACGATCCTCCCTCCCGGAGCACCGCGCCCCCGCGCGGCGCTCCACCGCTGCCGGTACCGTCTCCACGCGGAACATCCCCGTTCTTGCCGGATTTTCCGTCGCTCTTTCCACTTCCCCGAACGCTTTCGAGGCGATCGAGGGCCTTTCTCGCCACCTGTCCCCAGTCCGATCCCTCGCCATGGGAAGAGATGACATCGCGGTAGATATCCCCCGCCTGGTCGATCTTGCCGATCTCCTCGTAACACGCGGCGGCCTCGAGCTTGGCCGTCACACCCCACATACCGCCGGTCCGCAGGTACGGAACCCTGAGAAAATCGCGTACGGCCTCGCCGCACCTGCCCAGACTCTTCAAGCTGATCCCGGACCAGTAGTGCGCCCGCCCCTGCTGCTCTTCGTTCTCTGCGATGCCCGGAATACGGCTGTAGACCTCGTAGGCCATGTCGTGACGGCCCGCCTGGCCGTAGCAGAATCCGAGGTTGAAAAAGATCTCGACGATCCCTGCATCCTCCGGAAACTGCTCCGTCACCCTGCGCCACGCCTCGGCGGCCTTGTTGTACTCCTCGAGCTCCTGGTAGACCGTTCCAACGTTCTTCATCGCGCCAAGCCGCATATCGGCGTCACGGGATGCCTCGGCCGCCAGTGTGTAATTCTGGGCGGCAAGGTGCAGGTTGCCGGCACCGAAATGGGCGGAGGCGAGCTTGAAGTAGACCCGGTCGATGATCGGTGACTGCGGCGACGCATGGGCGAATGCGTTCAGTTTTTCAACGGCCGCATCAAATCCGCCGCGTTTCATATCGCATACGGCGAGATGGTAGAGCGCCCGCAGGGCGGCCTCGGTGCCGGGATAGTTCTCCCTCAGCGCCTGAAGTGTCGCCTCGGCCTCCCCGCATTGTCCACCTTTGACCTCGACAATGCCCCGCTCGAGATAGACCGACGGAATCGCGGGGTGAGCGTGGCATATCCCGAGCAGCGAGGAGAGGTCTCTCCCGGCCCGCTTGAAATCATTATCGTGAAAACGCGCCCTTGCGCGGCCGCCGAGTATTCCGCACGTATCGGCGTCCGCGAACTTCATGGCCGCCGAGTACGTGTCGATCGCGGACCCGTACTCCCCGGCCGCGAACAGAATATCCGCCAGGAGCTTCAGGTTTCCCGTGGAGCGTTCGAGGGTTACGAGCTCCTCGACGAGCGGCCGGGCATCGGTGCTCTCGCCCCTCTCGTGCAGCCGCTGCCCGAGCTTGCGGAGGAGCCGCGATCGAAGGTCCCGATCGATATCCTCCTTTTCGGCGAGGCGCGAGAGAATCGAATCCGCCCCGGTCGTCCCGCCCCCCTGCTCGAGCGCAATCGCTTGCCGGTATGCCGCTTCATCGATAAGACTCGACCCGGGATAGCGTGCGGCGAATTCGGCATAGGTGCGGGCCGCCTCATCAAACCGGCGCCGGAAATAGAGACAATCCCCGATTCGCAGTGCGCATTTCTCCGCGAGTGAACGGTTCGGCACCCGCTCGAGACACCGGGAATAGGCATCTTCCGCCTCTCCGTAACGCCTGAGCTGAATGAGCGTCTCCCCGAGATCGTACAGGACCGGCGCCGCCCGCCTGTCGTCTCCGTACCGCTGGACGAAATCCGCGAAGGACCGGCCCGCCGCCTCGAGATTGCCCCCCATCCGATTGAGGTATCCGTATTTCAGCAGCGGCTCTCTGTCCTCGGCTCCGGAGGCGCCGCCGCGCAGCAGTTGTTCGCAGAGCGTCCGTGCGCTGTCGGCCGCCCACTGTTCGCCGTCACGCGCCATCACGTAGAGAATATCTATTCTTTTTCCGGCGGCCCACCGGCCGGCCGGACCGCCGCCATAGATCCTTGAAAACTCATCGAGCCTCGCGAGCCTCGATCCGGGTTTCAGGTCGTGGAGCTTGTACTCGAGGTAATCGCGGTGCGCGCGCATCCCGAACGGCGTTCCGACGTGGTCGCGGGCGATCTCCCACCAAATCGACAGGGCGCGCGAGCGCGCGTCCGAATCCGCATCGCCCTCGGCAGAGGATTTCTCGTAGATCCGCGCGTGCGCCTTCCCGAGGTAATACCGTGCCTCGGCGATGAGACTGTCGGGGAGATCCATCTCGAGCGCCTGATCGAGAATCCCGGCAGCCCCCTCGGGATCCCCCGCCGTCTCGAGCAGGGCCACGGCGGCGCGAACGCGCCGCACCGCCTCCGGTGCACCGCTCACCGCGGCGCGGGCAAGCGCCCTGACGGCATCCTCACCCCAGTGCGGGCTCGCCGCAATGGAGGCGAGACGCCGCTTGGCATCCCCGGCGAAGCGGCCGCCGG
>CBFCXB010000321.1:0-3920 GCA_965601905.1 uncultured bacterium
GGAACCAAATGTACGGTAGACCGTACATCTACTCCCGACGTCGGGAGTGAAAAATCCCCCAAAAGTAAATTAAATTTTACGGGGACACCGGGTGCGGGGAATTTGGTGGGAGCTCTCGGTGTGGAGAATACCAGTGGCGTTCCCGGTGCGGCGGAGCCTGAGCGGGTCGTGGTCAAGAAGAAATTCAAAATAGAATTCGCCGTGGATCCTGAATTCATGCGGGATCTCGAGCGGGCTCAGAGCCTGCTCTCGACGAAATATCCGAAGAGATTGGGATTAGAAAAATTATTCGGCGTTCTATTGAAAAAATATCTCGATCGTCACGATCCCGAGCGGAGGATTAAAAAAAGATCGCGGCGCGGCGAGAATAACAAAAAACAGAGCATCGAGAAGGGCAACGGGCCCGGAGAGGTGAAAGAAGCCGTGAAGAAACGCACCGGCGCCGAGAGAACCCGCCACATCCCGCAATCAATCAGAGATCAGGTATTCGTGCGTGATGGCGGCAGGTGTACGTTTACAGGCAAGAACGGCAAACGGTGCAACGAGACCTGGAACCTCGAGATTGATCATATTATTCCATACGCGAAGGGTGGCGATCATTTACCGGAGAACCTCCGGCTCCTCTGCGCACAACATAACAGGCTCGCGGCGGAAAAAGCGTACGGCAGAGATCACATGGAAAAGTTCTACCGGCGGGAATAATATATATTCGATGTCGCGGACGCTTCGCGCCACGCCATCGAATTACAGCTGCAGCGGTCAGCGTCTCGCTGCCGCTGAGCCGTAATTCTTCGGCCATGCGGCGGCGCGTGGCCACCGAGAAGTATAGTGGTCATTACTACCTGAGATGACACCGCGCCGGCTGAAGATCTTGACTTGTTTTCACGCTCATTTAACGCTATTCTTCGGCTATGTTCGATGCCGCGTGCGTCGAGTCAACGCAATTCAATTCTACTGATTGAGGATACCGGAACCTTGCATTGGAGTCGATTCGCACATTACCTCAAAGATACACAAGGAATCCTGGATTATGATCTCTACCGACAGGAGGCCGCTTTGCACTATCAGATTCGACGAAGCCGATCCCGCTTGATCATAGCCGTGGTCGCAACGCTGCTCCTCGTACCCATGGTTTTCCCGCTTGCTCAAGAGGCCGAGCTTCCGCCCGGCGATCGTCCGCCGCCGGATGTTTTCTCCCGTATCGAGGATGCCGGGTGCGCGGCGGATCACAAGGGAGCGGACCACGTTATCGTTTACGATTACGCCATGAACCGGGTGAAACCCACCGGCGTCACCTACGTCGATAACTATAGTATCTATAAAGTTCTCACCCCGGCCGGGTGCCGGAATCAATCGGTGCTCAGGTGGAATTACGATCCGCAGAGCAGCTACGTCGAGGTTCGTGAGGTCAACATCATTCGCGGGGGCGAGCGTATCCCGGTGGATGTCTCCCGGGTGCACGATCTCCCCGCGCCGCAGTCCTGGATCTACTGGAAGGACCGCATCAAGACCCTCCAGCTGCCGCGGCTGTACGTGGATGACGGCATCGAGGTCAAAACGTTCCGCAAGGGATTCACCTACGCGCTGCTGAGCAACAAAGGGAGCGGCGTTTCATCCGGCGGAGCCGGCATCGGGGCGCCTTCCGGCAACGGCGGGAAAAGAGCCGGCGCCGGAGCCGACGATGGAGCCAACGGCGGAGACAACCTCGGAGCTAGCATCGGGGCGCCTTCTGCCGACGATGGCGCCAACGGCGGCGCCAACGCCGGAGCCGGCGCAGCGCAAGACGACAGCGCCGCAGCAGCGCAAGACGACAGCGCCGCCGTCCAGGCGCCGGACGACGAGCGGTACATTCCGCCGATGCCCGGCGAGTATTTCGATATCGTTTTCTTTGCCGCCGACGCCCCGATCATCGAGAAACGGTACGTGCTGAGCCTGCCTGCGGACAATCGGCTCCATTCCGAAATATACAACGGTCCGCTCTATTGCAGTACCTCGTATACCGAGGACAGGACCGAATATGCGTGGTGGGGCCTGAATCTCCCGCCGCGGCCGCGCGAGCCGCGCCAACCGGATCAGAGCGATTACATCACCAAGGTGGTGATGGCAACCGTCGAGAGCTGGGAGGCGAAAAGCCGCTGGTTCTTCGAGGTGAACCGCAACCAGTTCGAGGTGACGGATGCGATCAAGGCGAAGGCGGACGAGATCTTCGAGGAGGCGCATCTCACGAACGCATCGGAGGAGCGCAAGGCGGAGGCACTCGTTCACTGGGTCGCCCAGAACATCCGCTACAGCGGCCAGACGATGGGCGAGGGGGAGGGATTCACCCTCCACCCCGGCTCCATGATCTTCGAACAGCGGAGCGGCGTCTGCAAGGACATCGCCGGCATGCTGATCACGATGATGCGGGCGGCGGGGATGAACAGTTTCGGCGCCATGACGATGGCGGGGAGCCGAATCGAGGGAGTTCCCGCCGATCAGTTCAACCACTGCGTCTGCGCGCTGCGCACCAGCGACGGTTCCTTCGAGATGTACGATCCGACGTGGGTGCCGTACAACAACAACATCTGGTCGCTGCTCGAGGCGGAGCAGCACTACCTGATCGGCACTCCCGAGGGGGAGCCGCTCGCCCGGATACCGTACAGCCCGCCGGAGGAGTCCCCGCTCCGTATCACGCATGAGGCGAAGCTCCACGAAGACGGCACGCTGGAGGGGATATTCAAGCTGTCCGGATCGGGCGCGCTCGACAGCCGGCTGCGCGGGCTCATCGCGGCAAACCGGCTCCGGGACATGACACATATGCTCGCGGGACTCATCGCCCCCGTCAGCAACCACGTCGAGGACATCCGGTACGAATATCACACACCGGACGATTTCAGCCGGGACATGTGGCTCACGATCCGCTACCGCATCCCTCGCTTCGCACCTCCCGTGGATGGCGTATACGAATTCACGAGCCCGATGATGAACGTCGTGCTGAATCACGGGCGGCTCTTCCGCGCCGGTGCATATGGCTGGGATGAGAAACGGGAGAGCGATGTCTTTCTCTATTACACGCAGCTCATCGATGGAACCGAAAAGATAAAACTTCCCGGGGGGTATGGGGCCGTCGAGCACCCCTCATCGGATGAAATAGACGAAACCTACGCCTACTTCAAGGGAACGAGCCGGATGGACGGCCGCGAGCTCGTAATCACGCAGCGCGCCGAGATACGGCGCCGCCAGATCCCTCCGGACGGGTACGGTGGATTCAAAAAGGCCATTGATGAGGCGAAGGAGTGGAGTAGAGAAATTTTTCGGATCGAGAAGGGAGGTGCGCGATGAAATATTCCCGGTTCATCCGCGTGATTTTTATTCATACCGCTCTTCTAGCGGCGTTCGCCATTCAGCTCAACGCAGCAACGATGGGCATCTCGGGCGGGTACGATCTCGATGCGCTGTGGTCACAGGCCCGGGAGCAGTACGAGCTCTCCGGCCATGACGCCGTCCTGCTGCTGGAGAGCAGGCGCGTTTCGATATCGACCGGAGGGGATCTGCTGACGCGGGTTCACCGGGTCGTCTGGATCGGGACCGAGGTCGGGATCGACGACTACGCGGACCTGCGCATCCCCTATAATTCCGCCACGTCGACTTTCACCGTCACATCGCTTCGAACCTGGCGGGACGGCAGGTGGTGGCCCCACGAGCAGGAGGTCAGCGAGACGGCCGTCGTCGAGACGCTCCCCTTCGAGATGGCCAGGGCCGATGACTACACATCGATGCGGGAGACGATGCTGCTGCACGACGGTATTGAGCTCCCCTGCATCATGGAAACCGCCTACGAAATAGTGACGGGCGCACAAGCGGCCGACGGCAGCGACGGCATGTGGATCTTCCCGCAACACGATCCCGCCCATCTCGTCGAGTACGTCGTCAAAATCCCA
>CBFCXB010000322.1:0-3916 GCA_965601905.1 uncultured bacterium
CGCTGCACCTCGGGACGGGCGTGCTGGTCGATCCGCTCGGCGGGCACGGGGATCTCGCCCGCGGCATCCTCCGCGCCAACAGGGAGGGATCGTTTCGCGAGGATCCGCTCCGGATCATGCGCGGCGTGCAGTTTCTCGCGCGTTTCGGGCTGAGCGTCGATACGGAAACGCGGGATATGATGGTGCGCGATATGAAGCTGCTCGCGACCGTCTCGGCCGAGCGTGTGCGGGAGGAGCTCAACAAGATGCTACTCGGCGCCGAGTGTCCCAGCGAGGGTTTTCTCTTCATGCACGAGACAGGCATCCTCGGACTGGTGCTCCCCGAGCTCGACGAGACCTTCGGCATCGAACAGAACGAGTACCATCCCGATGATCTCTTCATGCACAGCGTGAAGAGCTGCGATGAGACGCCCCCCGAACTCCTCCTGCGATGGAGCGCGCTGCTCCACGATCTCGGCAAGAAGAAGATGAAACGCGAGATCGATGGGCGGATCGTGTTCTACCGTCACGAGGAGGAGAGCGCCGCTATCGCCGGGAGTATACTCGGGCGGCTCAGGTTCCCCCGGGAGTTCACGAAGCGGGTGACGCACCTCGTGCGGTACCACATGTTCAATGTGACCGATGACTGGTCGGATGCGGCGGTGCGCCGCTTCATAGTCCGCATCGGCGTCGATAATCTTGATGATCTTTTCACCGTCTGCGAGGCGGACCTGCGATCACGTACCGATCGGGTTCTCCTTGGTCACCTCGAGAACGCCCGCGCCCGTGTTGCTCGTATTCTTGCCTCGGAGGCGACGTTCAAGCGGGAGCAACTCGCCGTCAACGGTTCCGACATCATAGAACTCCTCGGGATCGAGGGGGGGCCACGAGTCGGCGAGATACTGCAGAAGCTTCTCGACCTGGTGATCGAGCATCCCGAGATGAACACACGGGAGCGGTTGCTCGATACGGTTTCCGAGATGGAGCGTGAGACATAAAAAAGGGAAGTTCCTGCAATACGACGTCAGGGGCATTGTACTCGTTTTTTACGAGGACGAGACCCATACCCCCACAAGGGGCGAGACCTCGTGGCCGGTAATGTAATCGCAAGAACTTCCGAGAAATATTATAGGTAATTATACCTATAAATGTCAACACTAAATTTTCTGGTATGCAGAGGCACGGATGGAATTACTGAATTATATTATAATATCTTAAGGCAAATCATGGTATCGTTTTCGGAAGGGATGGAATCGGTATGGAGCGTTTGCAAAAGCTGATCAAAGAGATGCGCAGGCAGCTGTTTCCATATCATCACGAGCATGACATAGAGCGGGGCGAGAAGCGGTGGGACATACAGGAGGGGGAATATCTCGCTTCGTGGGTGGCCGAGCAGCTCAGGAACTGCCAGAAGAAGAACAGATGCCGGCGGCGCGGTCGTTGCGCCTTCTACAGTTACGGCGACCTGTCGAAGCGCAATTTCGAAATATGCTACGAGGTTCTCATGAGGATCGAGAGCGGTGAGATTTCGATGAAGATCGAGAAGGCGGGGGAACCAGAGAAGAATAAATGAGTTGGGAGTGTTATGCCATCATGGCTTATAATGGCATGATTGGCGGGTATTTCCGACATCGATCTTTTGCAGGTGTTTTTTAGGATTTATATTAACTCTTTGTAATATAATGAGTTATGCTTTATCGTGCCAGTTTTCGCGTTGGCACATTACTTGTATTTGATATGAACCGGCGCGAGCTACATTTAATGAAAGGTGATGGATTATGGCAAAGATAATCGGAATCGATCTGGGAACGACGAACTCATGCGTCGCCGTTATCGAGGGTGGTGAGCCGACGATAATCACGAATCCGGAGGGGGGACGGACGACACCATCCGTCGTGGGTTTCAAGGATAATGACAAGCTCGTCGGGCTGCTCGCCAAACGTCAGGCGGTTACGAATCCGCAGAATACCGTCTACTCGATCAAGCGGTTCATGGGGCGAAAGTATGGAGAGGTCGGAACGGAGATGTCCGAGGTTCCCTTCGAGGTTGTCGAGGGGCCGAACGGGGATGCGCGTGTGAATGTGAGCGGGAAGAATTACTCCCCACCGGAGATCTCTGCGATGGTGCTCCAGTATCTCAAGGAGGCCGCAGAGAAGTATCTCGGAGAGAAGGTCACCAAGGCGGTCATCACCGTGCCCGCCTATTTCAATGACAGCCAGCGTCAGGCAACCAAGGATGCCGGCAAGATCGCGGGGCTCGAGGTCGAGCGGATCATCAACGAGCCGACGGCGGCGTCACTGGCATACGGAATGGACAAGAAGGGCGACCAGACGATCGCCGTGTTCGATCTCGGCGGCGGCACCTTCGATATCTCGATACTCGAGCTCGGTGACAGCGTCTTCGAGGTTAAGTCCACGAGCGGTGACACGCACCTCGGCGGGGATGACTTCGACCAGCGGGTCATCGATTGGATGGTCGAGGAATTCAAGAAGGATCAGGGGATCGATCTCTCGAATGATCCGATGGCGCTGCAGCGGCTCAAGGAGGCGGCCGAGAAGGCGAAATGCGAGCTTTCGACCGTTCCGCAGGCCGACATAAACCTCCCCTTCGTGACGGCGGATGCGAGCGGGCCGAAGCATCTCAACATGAAGGTCACGCGGGCGAAGTTCGAGGCCCTGACGAGCGATCTCGTGCAACGTACAGTGGAGCCCTGCAAGGCGGCCATGAAGGATGCGAAGCTGATGCCGTCCGATATCGACGAGGTGATCCTCGTGGGCGGCACGACACGGATGCCCGCCGTCCAGGCTATTGTGCAGGAGCTCTTCCAGCGCGAGCCGCATCGCGGCGTGAATCCCGATGAGGTCGTAGCACTCGGCGCCGCCATACAGGGTGGCGTCCTCGCCGGGGATGTGCACGATGTGCTTCTGCTCGATGTCACACCGCTCTCTCTCGGCATCGAGACGCTCGGTGGGGTGATGACGAGGCTGATCACCCGCAACACGACCATTCCGACGCGGAAGAGCGAGATATTCTCGACCGCGGCGGATCAGCAGACGACGGTCGATATCCACGTCCTCCAGGGCGAGCGTGAAATGGCGGGCAGCAACAAGTCGATCGGCCGTTTCCAGCTCACCGGCATTCCGCCCGCCCCGCGCGGCATACCGCAGATCGAGGTAGAGTTCGATATCGACGCGAATGGTATCCTCAACGTCTCGGCCAAGGACAAAGCGACCAGTAAAGAGCAGAAGATCATCATACAGCCGTCCAGCGGTCTCAGCGATGACGAGATCGACCAGATGGTCAAGGATGCCGAGTCGCACGTGGAAGAGGACAAAGCAAAACGCGAACTGATCGATCTGCGCAACCAGGCCGACCAGATGAGCTACCAGACGGAGAAACAGCTTGCCGAGTACAAGGACAAGATCCCCGCCGAGGACAGCGAGGAACTCCGCCGCGTCCTCGAGGAGCTCAAGGAAGCGGCCAAGTCCGACGACAAGGACAGGATCAAGGCCGCGATAGAGAAGCACAACGCAGTCTGGCAGAAGGCGGCCCAGGCGATGTACCAGACCGCCGGCGCCGGGGAGCAGCAGGCCGGGCAGCAGGCCCAGGGAGGACCGACCGGTCAGGAGGAGCCGAAGAAAGAAAAGAAAGAGGATGAGGGCGCGGTCGATGCCGAGTACGAGGTGATCGACGAGGACGAGAAGAAATAGTCCCGGAGCACCCGGCGCCGGTGGGGCGCACCCGGCGCCGGAATTTTTCGGGTTGCCGAGGCTATCGCTATCGTTTACAATTCATGTACCGCACTGAGTGGGCGATTAGCTCAGATGGTTAGAGTGCCTGCTTGACATGCAGGAGGTCACTGGTTCAATTCCAGTATCGCCCACCAGACTTGTATGTTTGTATCTTATTAAATGATAAATTGTTACGGCTTTTTGCG
>CBFCXB010000323.1:0-3910 GCA_965601905.1 uncultured bacterium
GTCCGATTTCGTGATGACGTAGAGGGCGAGCTCGGGTGCGTGCACCTCCAGGGCGAAATTCTCGGACCAGAATCCTCCCGTCGAATCGTGTATCTCGAGGGTGTACTCGACCACATGTTCGTCGGCGACATCGGAGTCTATGCTGACCCTGAAACCTTCGCCGTAGATCTTCTCGCCGGCCGGGATGTCCGGATACAGCGCGATGCTATCGGTGATCGAAACGGCGGAATCAATCGAGCTGAGAATCGCGTAGAGTTTCTCGCCGGCGCTCTGGCCGGTATTGATCAACCTTGGTCTGAGCACAAATGTCTCGCCCGCATCTATCACATTGTCGTTGTTGCCGGAGATGTTGTCCTCGATGCTGTGCTTGTCGATTCGCAGGTACGCCTGCGCCTCATCGGCCACACGGATCGAATCCATATACCGGCAGTGATTCAGACCGGTGACGGTAACATAGATGGGGCCACTGCCCTTGCAGAGAAAATCCCCGAATGTGACGGTTCCGGCGGCGTCGGTCTTGTCGTAAGCGTAATAGTCGCCTTCCTTGTACAAACAGACGTACGCCGAATCGTAGGGGGATCCGCCGCTGTAGACCTCTATCGTGAGATCGTTGGGGCCGAAAACGGCCGAATCGGGCTTCGACACGGTGAACGTCTTGACCTCATGCTGGAACATACAGGCCTCGGGATCGCCGAGGTAATTATATATGAAATGCGTCCAACGGTCGGCGGTCTCGCCTATCGCGCTCGGCGTATATGGCTCACGGGATGAGACATACACCTCACCGAGGTGCACGATGTCCTCCGTGAAGAGCAGATAGTAGTAATAGTCGAGGTACGGCCGTGACGAGCTGGGAAAGGCGGACCGGCTACATCCGGTAACGGCGAAGGCGCCGCCGTTCGGATTGAGGAGAAACGCCTCGGCAAGACAGTCGACATCGAACGCCGCATTGGTACAGTTCATGAGGTACATCGAGAAGAGGGCGTCACCGTTCGTCAGTTGCAATGCATCGAAGTTCAAAATGCTCCCGTCGCCGACCGACATGTTGTACTTGAATCCGTGCCCCGTATGCATCACGTGGTTCTGGCCCGCACTAAGGGAGTCGAGTGAGGTGGCCACCGTGAGGCAAATCGATCCGGGGTAGAGCGCGCATGTCTGGTACAGACGGGTGGCCGTGATATCTGGATTGCCCTCGAGATAGTTCTCGTACACACTTTCGGTAATCTCGGCCCCATCGAGTATGATATCATCGCCCGGTGCGTAATCGTCCGGGAAGATCACTTCCGCAAGGATGCAGACCTTCCGCTTCGAAAGCGTATCGATCGGCGTCGTGTAGGAGATCAACTTGTCGACCATAACTTCCGCTTCTGCGACGGTCGATGTGGGCATCCTGCCGAGGTATACCTCCGCATAGAGATCCGTATCGTCCCCCGGATCCAGCGCATTATGGTACGCCTCTCCCCACAGCGAATCGCTGTCCGCGTTCCACGTTCCGTCGAGGCAGGAGTAGTACATGTCGGTTGGAATGAATTCGCCTTCGTAGAATGTCACATATGCATACCGCGCGGGTATAATGTCGGTGTCACCTCCGAGGAGCACCCATTCGACTCCCCATTTCGCGTATGCTTCCTGGATGAAATGTCTGATCGATTCGGCGAGATCGGCGCCGCCCCAGTAATTCTGCTGAATCCATTCTATAGTTCTCACGACGGTGGGAACGCCCTTACGGGTTTTCCAGTCGGCGAGCATATCGTAAACGGGGGCCATTGTCTCGTTGGTCACGATAACGTAGGCCACCTCGCTCCCCTCCATACTGGGAAGGTAGCTCGGCACAAATTCCCTGCCACCCGAATCGACCTCGATCTCGTTGAACGTGTAGCTTGAAACCATACCGGGATTGACGACCATCGATTCGGCCGCCGTGCGCGCCTTCTCCCTGAAACCCTCGATATGGCGCATACGCTCGATTCTGTCCGTGACGGGGGCGGAGGATTCCGTCTCGACGATGAGCCTGACGTCGGAATCGAGCATCAGACGGCCGGTCGAGATGTCGTAATTGAACGGGTATATCGCAAATGATGCTATGCGGTATCCCCGGTAGAAGTTCGTGCCGAGGTGGCGGACCCGCCACCTCGGAAAAACGGATTCCTTGAGGATCCCTTCCTCGCGCTTGACGGTCACCCCCACACGTATACCGTCGTCGCGGAACTCCCCCGCGAACGGTGTCAGCGACACGGATGGATCGAGCTCGAAATGTTCGCGTACCACGACTCGATAATCCGCAACCACTTCCCCCTGTGGCAGCATCACACCGATCACTTTATAGGGAAGGGCCGGATAGCCGAGATAGTTCGTCGCCTGGAATCCTTCGACGATCACGGACAGTGCGCCTGGTTCGGGTTCGATGAATTGCACATCTGCGGGGCTGACTTTCATATCCCACGTGAGTGATGCACCCCATACGTACCCAAAAACGGGAACGCACAATACCACAAGCGTCACTATAGCGGATAAAAAACGACGCATTCTGACATCCTCCTTGCAGGTCTTGGTAGTTCTCTAATACTTTATAATTGCCGTAAACAAGGGCAGTAGCGGTTTGCCCGATAAGTGGTAGCTCCTCGCAGTTTATACATTCCAGTCATTCCAGTCATTCCAAACGAAGAGAGATTGGAGCAACAAGTACCGTAATTGTAACCTATTTGCCGGTCTTTGTCAAGGATGTTGTTTCTCATATAGTTACAAGGATTTAGCGTTACGAGGGGACAGGGTGGCCGTGGTCACGACAGCATAATGCGCGCATCGGCTATGACGCACCGTTTCGACGTGCACATGACAGGGTTGAGGTCGATCGACTCGATACGCGTTTCGAGCTCCATGGCGAGGTGCGAGAAATCTACAACAAGACTCGAGAGGATGTCGATGTCTATCGGCTCCGATCCCCGGAATCCCTCGAAGAGGCGGCGCGCCGTGAGACCGTCCACCATCGAGCGAACGTCCTTCGGCTCGAGCGGCGCCATTCTGATCGCCGTATCCTTGTACAGCTCGACACCGACGCCGCCGACACCGAGAAGAACAACGGGACCGAACTGCGCGTCGACCGTTACGCCGACGATCAGCTCAACGCCCGGAATCGTTTCATCGACGATGATGCCGTCGAAGCCATCCATTGCGCTGAACCGGTCGAAGACGGCACGGAGCCGCTCGTCGCCCGCGACGCCGACCTCGACGCCGCCGACATCCGACTTGTGAACGATCTGGGGGGAGACGACCTTGACGACGACGGGGTAACCGATCTCCCCGGCGAAACGGCAGGCCTCCTCGGGGGTCCTCGCCCAGATGAACCGCGGCACATCGAATCCGGCGAGAGAGAACAGTTTCTTCGCGTCCGGCTCGGGTACCCACCCGGTCTCTTTCCACGCCGCGAGTATCTTCTCCATCTCAGAGGTCAACATCCCTTGTACCTCGCTTGAGCGTTCGTCCGCCGCATATCTCCATAAGACACACGCCGGCCTGAATTTGGAATATCAGCACGGCTCGCACCTCCTCATCGCCTCGACCATCAGGACCGCTCCCTCGATCGATGATGAGACGGGGATGTTGTTGAGCTGGAACCCCTCAATGATCATCATATACTTCTCGACGTGCGGTACGTAGGCGACGAGCGGCTTTCCCCCCTGACGGGAAACCTCGCTGAGCCGCGCGCCGACATCCGAGGTCACCTCCGGAAGGTAGGGCAACAGCAACACGATGATCGAGTCGATCGCCGGGTTCCTGGCGAGCTCGCTCGCCACGACGACGAAATCGTCATCGCGCCCACTGCCGGTGAGATCACAGGGGTTGCCGAGGGAAGCGATCTGCTTGATGCTGTCGGAGAGCTTTTCCCTGATCGTTTCCTGCATATCATCCG
>CBFCXB010000324.1:0-3909 GCA_965601905.1 uncultured bacterium
ATGACCGGACCGCAATGAAACTGTATCGGAGGACCATGAATGAATAACCTCCTCGCCCTTGCGCTATTCGCCGCGATCTGGTTCGTCCTGATGCGGTTCGTTCTGCCCCGCCTCGGAGTACCTACCTGACTGAACGGCGCCTGCGGTGCCGGGGACCGGCACGAGCACGAGTCAGAAGATGGCAGCGAACGGACCGGAGACGGCTCCGGCTCGGATACACCTCCACACGGGGGAGCATAGACATGCCGATATTCGAGTATAGCTGCAACGCATGCGGAAACACATTCGAGCTGCTTGTAAATCGGTACGATGATACGGTGCAATGCCCGAACTGCGGTTCCTCCGATGTCGAGAAGCTTTTCTCCATGTTCGCTGGATCCTGTTCCGGATGCGATTCGTGCGGCAGCACGTGACGGTCCTGATGACCCGCGGCGGTCCGCCGCGCTCGGAGAACCGCCCACGGCGGTATTACCATCCTTCGGTGATAACACGAGTAAGCCCGGAAACGTCTATGCTTCCGGGCCCTCTATCTGGTAGCCCCTAGGGGAGTCGAACCCCTGATTCATGGCTGAGAACCATGCGTCCTTACCACTAGACTAAGGGGCCTGCGATTTCATGGCTGGAGAGGGAGGATTCGAACCCCCACCGGCTGATCCAGAGTCAGCTGTCCTACCATTAGACGACTCTCCAACAGTATAGGAAAACTTAGTAAAAATATTGGATAAATGCAACACACTTTCTGTGGATACTTTATCCGCCCAGCGAAGCCGCGGCCCGCAGCCTCTCGACGGTCTTCGCCTTACCGAGAAGCACGATCACCCAGAAGATATCGGGAGATACATTATGGCCTGTCAGGGCGACACGGCAAGGATGAATCAGCTCTCCCGCCTCGATCCCCATCTCGTCGCTGAGGGCGCGAAGGACCTCCTCGACACACGAACGCTCGAAGTAACGAAGCTTCTCGTACTCTTCGGCGAGCCTGCCGAGCCGCTCGGGCACCTCGCTTCGTTTCAGGTGGCGCCGCAGGGCATTCTCGTCCCGCCTGTAATCGTCGCGGTAGAAGTATCCCAGCTTTTCAGAAACCTCACGCAGCAGTTTCAACCTGTTTCCCATCACCTTGAGAATCATGGCGAGGCGCTGGAATTCCCGGTCGTCAATGGCGGCGCCGTTCTGATTCTGACCGCTGTTGACCGGTTCGGTGCCCGGCACCAGTTTGAGGTCGACCGGGCGTCGGAGATCGACCTCGAAATCGGGCGGCAGGAGTCTCTTTTCCTCGAGAATCCCATACACCAGCTTGGTCCTGCTGCTGAGATCGAGATTCTTGAAATGCTCCGCGTTGATCCATTCCATCTTGTTGCTATCGAACATCGCGGGATTGTGTGAGACGCGCTTCAGCGAGAATTTCCCGATGAGTGCCTTCTTCGAGAAAAGCTCGCGCTTGTCATCGAGCGACCACCCGAGGAGCGCAAGGTAGTTGACCATGGCCTCGGGAAGGTAATGCTTCTCCCGGTAAAAATCGATCGCGGTGGCGCCGTGCCGCTTGCTGAGTCTCGTCCGATCGCAGCCGAGAATCATAGGCAGGTGGGCGAATTTCGGGAGCCGGTATCCGAGGGCGTGATAGAGGTGCACCTGACGGGGCGTGTTGGAGATGTGATCATCCCCCCTGATAACGTGGCTGATATTCATATGGGAATCGTCGACCACGACGGCGAAGTTGTAGGTCGGCTTCCCATCGGATTTGATCAGCACGAAATCATCCAGCTCGACGTTCGCAAAACTAAAGTCCCCCCGCACGATGTCCCGGAACCGAACCTCCCCTTCATCGGGCATCTTGAAACGGATCACGTGCGGGTCGTGCCGTTCGAGCCGCTGTCGCACATCGTCTGGAGAGAGGTGGCGGCACCGGCCGTCGTACTTCACACAGCCCTTGCGTTCGAGCGCCTCGATCTTCATCGCCTCGAGATCCTCGGGAGTGCAGAAACAGAAGTATGCTTTCCCCTCCGCGACCAATCTGTTCGCCTCGGAGTGGTAGAGAACCCCCCGCGCCGACTGCAGGTAGGGGCCGAACTCGCCATCCACATCGGGTCCCTCGTCCCAGTCCAGACCGAGCCAGCGCATCCCGCGCAGAATCCCCTCGTACGATTCCCGCGTCGACCGCTGCGCGTCGGTATCCTCGATACGGAGCACGAAAACGCCGCCGGTATGCCGGGCATAGAGGTAATTGTACAGGGCAGTACGGGCGCCGCCGACATGGAGATGCCCCGTTGGACTCGGCGCGAATCGTACCCGTACCGTATGCTGTTTGCTCTCCATACCGATTCCATTTACCGGTGGCCCGGCCCTACCGGTCCCCGTCGAGGCGGACCCGATCGATCAACGTTTTATAATCACATTCGAACACTTCCTGCGACGCCGTATCGAGCGAATCGCCGGTCCCCAGCATCTTCGCGAATCGCAGCACGTCCTCGATCGTCGAGAACTGAAGGAGATTCTCCAGCATCCTGTACGCCGCGCCGAACGCGATGCGCGTACCGGCGCGTACCTCGGCATCGCTGAGTTCGCGTTCGAGCGTCGCCGGGGATGGATCGATGTCCAAATTCTGGCGCTTGAACTCCTCGACCTGGGCCATGAGTATCTCTTTCTCGCCCGCTATGTAAGAGGCGACCGACTCCCGAAGCCACAACGGGATGCCACCCTTCGATACCTTGCTGAGGGCCATCTGCGACATCTTCTGGGTGATGCCGATCTGCGCGATCCCACGCTTGATCATGATGTCGAACGGCTCGAAATATATCGAATCCCCCTGCATAACGCCGTAGTACCACCACTCCTTCCGTGTCAGGAACTTGTACTCGTCGAGATCCTTCGATCCGATCAGCGTGATCTTTCCGGTGGCCGGCCTCGCAATCCGCTCGGTCACGATCCGCACGCTGCTGAGCGCCATACCGAAGATCTTGACCGCCACGTAGCGGGCAACGCTGGAAGAGGGGTAGTACAGGGCGATATCCGCATTTTCCATGACTCCACCCTCGATGGGGTGGTAATCGTCCCTCGTCAGTCTGTACCCCTGCATCGGCGCGAGGAGTGAATCGGGAATACGGAATTCATCCGCCGACGGTGTCTCCTCCTCTTTTTTCGTGTCCCCACCACATCCGATCAGCGATACGACGAGTACGCCGACGAGCAGGACAATAATGATTGATCCAACGTTTTTCATTCGGTCATTCCTCCTGCGATAGGGTCATCGGTCGTCCGGCGGCGGAAACAGACGACGCATACGCGTGCCGACCTCTTCGATCGCCAGTTCTCGTTCCGATTCCACCATCGCTTCGAGTGATTTGCCGCCGCCGTGCGCCTCGTCGAGCCAGTCCCGGGCAAATGAGCCATCCTGGATAAACTCGAACAGCCGTTCCATCCGCTTCTCGGTTTCGTCCGTTATCAACGCCTCCCCGTGTTTCAGGCTGCCGTACGCGGCGGTTTTGCTGATGAGCCCGCGCATCCCCGAGAAACCACGCCGGGTAAAGAGATCGACGATGATTTTCAGCTCATGCAGGCATTCGAAATAAGCAACCTCCGGACTGAATCCGCGCTTTGTGAGAACATTGAACGCCCGCTTGATAAGCGCCGGAACGCCCCCACACAGCACGGCCTGCTCCCCGAACAGGTCGCTTACCGCCTCTTCACGAAAGCTCGTCTCGAAGGCACCGACACGCAATGCGCCGAGGCCGTACGCGACGGCGAGGGCGATCTCCCTCCCCTGTCCCGAGACATCCCGCTCGACGGCGAACAGGCAGGGGATCCCCGAGCCCTTCAGATATGCCTCGCGCACCCGCTCTCCCTGCCCTTTCGGCGCCACGAGAATCACATCGTACGCATCGGCGACGATCTCGCCGAATGCGACCGAGAATC
>CBFCXB010000325.1:0-3885 GCA_965601905.1 uncultured bacterium
GACGAAGATTTCGGGAATCGTGTCTGAGGATGCGGTGCGGAAGGCGGTACTCGCCAAGGTTCCGAAGGGGACCGAGGAACTCAACATGAAGGCCTTTGACGAGGGGCTGAAAACCGGGAAAGAATTGCTCGCTTCTTAAACGCCGACCGGTTGAAACGAGGTAATCCAATAGAATACGGTATGCATATCGATACGAAATATCGTACTATCGATACGGTGCTAGACCGGAGCTCTGAGGAGGTATACAAATGAGCGAGAAGGTCACTAAGGAGGAACTTATCGCCAAGGCGAAAAAGCCCGGCGAGGATGCGATGAAACTGCATCCCTTCTACAAGGGCAAGGTTGAGATCATGCCGAAGTGCTGCGTACGCAACTTCGACGATTTCGCCATCTGGTACACCCCCGGCGTGGCGAAGCCATGCCTCGATATTCGGGATAATCCTGAAAGGGTGTTCGAACATACCAACAAGTGGAACTTCGTGGCGGTCGTTTCGGACTGCACACGCGTCCTCGGCCTCGGCGATATCGGTCCGGAGGCCGGATTACCCGTCATGGAGGGCAAGGCGCTGCTGTTCAAGTATCTCGGCGGTGTGGACGCTTTCCCGATCTGCCTCGATACAAAGGATCCCGATGCCATCATCGAGACGGTGAAATTGCTCCAACCGACGTTCGGCGGCGTGAACCTCGAGGACATCTCGCAACCCAAGTGCTTCCGTGTGCTCGATACGCTCCGGAAAGAGTGCCGTATTCCGGTGTGGCACGATGATCAACAGGGAACGGCGGCGGTGACCGTTGCTGGGCTCATCAACGCGCTCAAGATCGTGGGCAAGGATATGGCGAAGGCGAAAATCACGATGGTCGGCGCCGGCGCCGCCAATATCTGCATCGCCCGCATGATCATGAAGGCCGGGGTGACTCCGGAAAACATCATCATGTGCGACAGCAAGGGAACGCTCCACAAGGGCCGCGAGGAGCTCAAGGAGAAGTACGAAGAGAAATGGAAAATGGCCCAGAAGACCAACGGTGAGGGAAGGACGGGGGATGTTCCAACGGCGATGGAGGGGGCGGACGTTCTTATCGCGCTCTCAAAATCCGGGCCCGGCACGATCAAGAAGGAATGGATCGAGCGCATGAACAAGGATGCGGTGCTTTTCACATGTGCAAACCCCATACCCGAGATCTGGCCGTGGGAGGCCAAGGAAGCGGGCGCCCGCATCGTCGCGACGGGCCGAAGCGATTTTCCGAACCAGGTCAACAATTCCCTTGGATTCCCCGGTATCTTCAGGGGCACGCTCGATGTGATGGCGACGACGATCACCGACGAGATGTGTATTGCAGCCGCCGAGGAGCTCGCCCGGTGCGCCGAAGATCAGGGTCTCAGGGAAGACTACCTGATTCCAACGATGGATGAGTGGGAGGTTTACCCGCGCGAAGCGGCATCGGTCGGACGCAAGGCAATCGAGCAGGGAATCGCCCGTATTGATAAGAGTTGGGACGAGCTGTTCTCGTTCGCGGAGAAAATCATCAAAAAATCGCGTGACATGTTCCACACCCTGCAGGACAATGGATTCATCCAGCTCCCGAAGGAATAGCGTTGTACGGTTCGCTCGGAGACGTTTACGGGAGGAATAAATGTACCGAATAGCGTGGTTACCCGGTGACGGCGTCGGAATGGAGGTCATGGAGGCGGCGAAGATCGTCCTCGATACATTGAAGCTCGACGCCGAGTACAAGCATGGCGATATCGGCTGGGAGTTCTGGAAGAAAGAGGGGAATCCGCTCCCCGAGCGGACCATTCAACTCCTCAAGGAAACGGACTGTGCGCTGTTCGGCGCCATCACGTCGAAACCGAAGGACGAGGCGGCGGCCGAGCTTGACCCCTCGCTTCAGGATAAGGGATACGTCTACTCCAGCCCGATCGTGGCCTTGAGACAGCTCTTCGATCTCCATACCAACATGCGTCCGTGCAAGGCATTCCCGGGCAATCCCCTCAACTACCGCAACACGATCGATCTCGTGGTGTTCCGTGAAAACACCGAGGGACTCTACTCGGGCGTCGAATTCTATCCGACGCCCCGGAATGTCATGCAGACGCTCGATGCCAGCCACAAAAAGTTCAAGCGCTTCGCGGGCCTCGACGGGGAAGAGGTTGCGATCAGTCTCAGGATCTTTACGCGCAACGGCTGCCGTCGTATCTTGAGGAGTGCGTTCGAGTACGCAAAGAAGACGGGGCGCCCGTCGGTGACGATCGTCGAGAAACCGAACGTTATCCGCGAGACGAGCGGCCTGATGGTGCGCGAGGCGCGCGCGATGGCGAAGGAGTATCCCGGCGTCGAGCTCTGGGAGACGAACGTCGACGCGATGTGCATGTGGCTCGTCAAGAATCCGGAGAACTACAGCGTGCTCGTCTCATCGAACATGTTCGGCGATATTGTCAGCGATCTGGCCGCGCAGCTCGTCGGCGGTCTCGGGTTCGCTTCGTCGGCGAATATCGGTGATGACTTCGCCGTCTTCGAACCGACGCACGGATCGGCTCCCAAGTATACGGGACAGTACAAAGTCAATCCAATGGCCATGCTGCTTGCAACCCGTCTGATGCTGGATTGGCTCGGTGAGAGTGACATGGCGTCACGGCTCGAGGCCGCGGTGGCCGCGGTGATCAAGGACGCCAAGGTGCGCACCTACGATATGGGCGGTTCCAACACCACCCTCGAGGTTGCCGAGGAGGTAGCGCGAAGGCTCTAGCTCGTGCTTTTCTCTTGGTTCGAGGGCAACAGTGGCTCGATACTTCGACAGATGAGCTATCGATACGGTCGTTCCGTCGGTGCGCTGAAGGGAGCGATGAATAATCGGTAAGACAATAATCGAGAAGATACTGTCGTCCCACGCCGGGAGGGACGTCACGGCGGGGGATGTTGTGTGGATCGATATCGATGTCCGCTCGGCTCGCGATTTCGGCGGCGCCAGCGTGGTAAAGAATCTGCAGCGGTACTACAAACCGCCGTATCTCGATGACCCGGAAAGGACGTTCTTCACCTTCGATTGCAACGTACCGGCGCGGGATACGGGGTATGCCGAGAACCAGCAGACGTGCCGCGCGTTCGCCCGTGAAACGGGGGTGCGCGTCTTCGACGTGCGTGCCGGAATCGGCTCCCACATCATGATCGAGTGCGGCATCGCCCGCCCCGGTGGAATCGTTGTCGGTACGGACAGCCATCTCAACATCATGGGTGCCGTCGGCTGCTTCGGACAGGGTATGGGCGACCGGGACATCGCCTATGTCTTCGCATCGGGGCGGAACTGGTTCGAGGCGCCCGCCACGATGCGGATCGTTCTCGATGGAGAATTCGCCTTTCCCGTGACTGCGAAGGATGTAACGCTCGCCGTCATACGGCAGCTCGGCTCGGCGGGAGCGTTGGGCAAGGCGATAGAGTTCACGGGGGCGGGGGCGGAGGCGCTCGGCCTCTCCGGCAAGATCACCGTCGCGAGCATGGCGACGGAGATGGGGGCGATCGCCGCATTTCTCCCGGTCGATGAGGCGACGCTGCGGTTCATTCGCGAGCGGGCCGGGGACGATTCCATAGCGCCGGTCGTCGCCGATCATGATGCCGGATACACCGATACGCTCACGATCGATCTCGGTGACGTCGAACCGCTGGCCGCCTGCCCTTCGAGTCCCTCAAACGTGAAAACGATCGCCGAGATCGCTGGAACACGCATCGATACGGCGTTTCTCGGTTCATGCACGAACGGTCGCTTCGAGGATATGGTGCATGCCGCTTCGATACTGAAAAGACGCCGTGTGCGGGAGGGGGTGAGTCTCAAGATCGTCCCGGCGACACAGGAAGTCTACGAGCGTATGCTGCACGAAGGAATCCTCGACAT
>CBFCXB010000326.1:0-3884 GCA_965601905.1 uncultured bacterium
AAGGAGCACCTCGTCGACGGCGTTGAGATCGCCGGTGTGGCCACCTACATCGCCGAGGCGTCCGAGTCGAAGTTCTCGCTGTTCATCTAGATGCGTTCCACGGCCGGCCGCGATTTGTATTTGTGCCGGTTGTATTTGTACCGGCCGCGTGAAATAATAATATTCTTCCGTACGTCGAATATAATGGGATACGTATGGTAGTCCTTGTAGTCGATGGCAGCGCCCAACTCGAGAGTGGAGGTTGAGATGAGCATGTCCGCCGGACGGATTGCAATTGTATCGATAGTCTTTTTCATTATCCTGGGCACGGCCGGTTTCGCTGCCGCTCCGGCCGCGGCGTCCGCCACCGCAGTATCAGCACCCGCTCAGGCCGCGGCGTCCGCCGCAGTACCGGCACCCACCGCCACGCCCGCCGCGGCGTCCGCCGGACCCGCCGCCACGCCCGCCGCGGAGGAGGAAAAGCTCTACTACGGCGTCGAGATCAACGGCGTCCTCTGCGGATACGCGGAATTCGATATTGCACCGATGGAAGAAGACGGCCGCGAGCTGATCCTCCTGAAGGAGAGAATGTTCGTCATGCTCACCGCGCTCGGCATGTCGTTCAACACGGAAGTCAAGCTCACCTACCACATCGATCCCGCGACGGGGCAGTTCACGTATCATGACAGTGATGTCAAACAGGGTCAGATAGAGCTGGGCTCCGCCGTCTACGTGGAAGGAGATACGGTCCGCTCCACGTCGACGACGAGCGATGAAGAGCAGGCTGTCGCGCTTGGCCACGATGTGATTCTCGAAAATACCCTCTTTTTTCCGCATCTTATCAGCGATTTCGTGGACGGCGGCATCGACGAGAAGACGTACGACATCTATGAAGTGCGTGAGGCCGAGGTTCAGAAAACGACGTACACCAAGGTCGGGACCGAGAAGCTGAAGCTCGCCGGGAACAATTACAATGCGGTCATCCTCGACGAGTTGAACAAGAAAACGGGCCTCAAGATCAAGTGGTGGATCGACACCGAGACCGGCCGCCTTCTCAAGGTGCGCCCCCTTTCAAACAGGGAGGTCTATCTCGCCAAGCCGTCAATCGTGAAAAAGATAAAGAATGCCGACATCGATGACACGATCCTGAGCAGGACCAATGTTGCGATCGCCGATCTTACCGCTATTTCTTACATGAAGGTCAGGGCCGTCGTCGAGCCGGTCGGGGTGTGGGTAACGCCGGAGGGTCTCAACATTCCCGGTCAGAAATTCGAGGGCACGGTGGAGGATAATCTGATCGAGGGTGTGTTCGAGATAGAGCATCCGCGTTACGACGGCGCCGGCGCGCCCCCGTTTCCGCCCGATTTCAGCGATGATGAATCGCTCGAGGAGTATCTCGAGCCCAACGAGTTTATCGAATCGAACGACCCGGTCCTCACCGAGAAGGCCCGAGAACTGGCCGACGGCGCGAAGGACTCGTGGGAAGCCGCGGTCCGCCTCAGTGAATGGGTGGCGGAAAACATCAATTACGCGATCCCCGGCGGAGGCACCGCTCGGAAGACGTACGATATCAGGGCGGGGGAGTGCGGCGCTCATTCGATACTGCTGGCCGCCTTATGCCGGGCGGTGGGGATACCGGCGCGCGTCATATGGGGATGCATGTACACCCCCAATGCCGGCGGGAGCTTCGGGCAGCACGGCTGGAACGAGATATACATGGGGGAGGCGGGGTGGATACCGGTCGATGCGACCGCCACCGAGACCGATTATGTCGATTCGGGGCATATCCGGATCGGCGTGATGGAGTCGTCGGTCATCTCCTTCAATGCGCATGAGATGGATATCCTCGATTATCGCGTCGGGACCGGTGAGGCGTCCGACGCCGATACGGCCTCGCTCGGAACATACGAGAAATACGTCGGCGAGTACGGGAATGTGGAAGGCGGCGCGGGGACGGGTCTCAATATCGTCGTCCAGAACGACGTCCTCGCCCTCGACATTCCCAATAGGATGGTGCTCGCGCTCAAGGACCCCGACGAGCAGGGACGCTGGTACTGCACCATGTCACCCCGCCTGTTCCTCACCTTCAGTGAGAACGATGCCGGCGAGGTTGATATCATGAAGGTGCACGAGCTCGTCGTCATGACGCGTAAGGCGGATCCCGACTCTATCGATGAGACCGTTCCCGATGAATTCAAGCCGTACCTCGGGATTTATTACTTCGCCGCCCGTCAGGCGGACTTCACGGTGAATTACCAGGACGGCGTCCTCGCCCTGTACGATCCGTTCGAAAAGACGAATGTCGGGCTCCAGCCGCCCGATGAGGAAGGCTGGCGGTGGGACGAATATAACAAGAACCAGATTCGCTTCGACACGGATGACGATGGTGACGTGACGGGACTCACGATCGACGCGATCAGTACGCTGCAGCGTAAATAGAACGATAAATGCGATATTCGGACACAGGTGTATTGACAGAGATGCCGTGCGATGTTATCATTCAGTAGATTCTGAATGTAATGAAACTTTATTGTTTTGAATGGATCCCGCCCGCATATATGGAGGAATGAAACCGTGCTACCCGAGGGATACGAGCAATTCATAGAGACCTGGGGCTCGATGGGGGTGCTTTGGGACATCAACCGCTCGATGGCGCGCATCCACGCCTTCATTTTCCTCTCCGACGGGCCGGTCGATCTCGATACCGTGGCGACGGAGCTCAATATCAGCCGCGGCAATGCCAGCATGTCCCTCAAGGAGTTGCGGAACTGGGGAATCATCAAACGGGTGCACGTGTCCGGGGACCGGCGCGATTTCTATGTTACGGAGCCCGACGTGTGGAACATGCTCTTCAAGATCGCGATCGAGCGGAAAAAGCGGGAATTCGATCCGGCCCTCGACGCCCTGCGGCATCTCCTCTCGGAGACGGACACGAAAAAGAACCGTGAGATTCACAAACGGTTGACCGAGCTCGAAAAAACCCTCGCGACCATGAGCCGGATAATGGATAGATTTCTGGGAAACGAGAAGGCCGGCAAGGCGATGCTGAAACTCCTCAGAAGTGCCGGAACGTAGGAGGCGTTACGCGCGATGCTCGATGATATACTGGCGCCGATTACAAAAGAGCTGCAGGATGTGGAGCGCGAAATCGAGGCGTTGGTCACCTCGGATATCCCGATCATCAACGACATCATCAAGCATGTATTGCTGCACAAGGGAAAGAGGCTGCGCCCGGTACTGCTTCTTCACTGCGCCGGCATGACGGGGAGGATAACGGATGTTTCGATCAAGGCGGCCGCCATGGTCGAGCTTCTCCACAGCGCCACACTGATTCACGATGACGTGATCGATATATCGGATCTCCGGCGCGGGGCCCCGTCTGTGAACTCGGTCTGGGGGAACAAGGCCTCCATCCTGATCGGCGATCTCTTCTTCTCGCGGGTCCTGTACCGCCTGGCGCACGTTGAAGACCCGGAAGTGACCAACATTATGTCGATGGCGATCAAGTGGATATGCGAGGGGGAGCTGATTCAACTCCAGAACGGACACGCCGATGGGGTGCTGGAGGAGGAGCCGTATTTTCAGCTCATCACGAAAAAGACCGCATCGCTTCTCGCCGCCGCCTGCGAGCTGGGGGCGCTCACGTCCGCTTCGGGCGACGGCTCGGAAGACCGGGCGGCCTTGAGGAGCTTCGGTCGGCACCTCGGGATCGCGTTTCAGATAAAAGATGACGTGATGGATGTCGTCGGAACGCCGGAATGCATCGGAAAACCGGTTTCGCGCGACATCCTCGAGCATACCATGACGCTGCCGCTTATATACGGTCTGAGCCATTCCGGCAACGGCAACCGGGACGAGGTTCGTGCCGTTCTGAGAAGAGGAATCGGTGAGGAGGATCTCGAAAC
>CBFCXB010000327.1:0-3880 GCA_965601905.1 uncultured bacterium
GCCAAGGTATACAATACCCTCGCCAAGGAAGATACAACCTATCTCGAAAACACGTACAAAGCCGTCGATACCCTGATGGCAAAAACGACGAGGGATGATGAGAACTACGGCAACGTCCTCGCGCTGGCGGGGCGGGTGATGATTCGCCGTGGCATGACGGAAGAGGCGATCAAGATTTTCGAGGATCTCATGTTTGACGATCCGACCAACTTCGAGACGGTCGAAGAGGTCGGCATGGGATTTCTCGATAGAGACGATTTCGAGCATGCCGCACAGTTCTTCGAGATGGCGGTCCGCGGGCGCAGGCAGACGGAATCGGAGAGCTTCGATATCCACTACAACATGGGAATCACATACTACAACATCGCCATCAAGGTGCAAAAAGAGGACAGCATCAGGGCGATCGAGGTGTTTATGAAGGCGATCGACGCCTACCAGGAGGCCAGGACCATGCGGCCCGATGACCGGCAGGCGAATTACAGCCTTCTGCTTACCTACTACCAGGCGGGATTTTACGATGAGGCGATAGCCGAGGGGCAGCGATACACCACCGAGATCGCACCCGAGGAGCCCCGTGGATGGCAGATACTCAGCCTCTCCTACAACAAACGGGGCATGAAGATCAAAGCGGAGGAGGCATTTCAGAAGTATCGGGAACTCACGGGACAGTGACGGTAAAGGATCGGGTGAGCCCGGCCGGTTCCGGGTTCACCCGATGATCCGTCTTGGAACGGAACTTGCGAATGTGATGATGGGGAGGTGATGGCACCTATTTCTCTTGACAGAACGTTGAACATTGCTTAATATTCATTGTGCTAGAGCAATGTTTCCGTGTCACTCACCATAGTCCTGCAAGTAGTTTTTAGGATTATAATCGAAACCCCGAGTGAATCTTCGAATTTTACAGGTAGTGTGCTTGACCGAAAGGAAGCGAACTCCGCATAGCAATAGATAACTCGAGTAGTACTATCATTCCCGAGAATCGTAACTTAGACAAAGATATTCAATAGAAGAATAGAAGCGAGCATTATCCGCTGAGAACAACCTCTTAAAAGAGTGTGGATTTGCATTCATCTTAACCAAAGGATAAGAAGCCATGGAAAAGGAATTGGCAAGCGTGGATATCGTCGGATTGAAGAAGAAGAAGATCGAAGAGCTGCTGAAGCTGGCACAGGAATACAAGATCGATGGACTGAGCAATCTCCGCAAGCAAGAGATTATTTTCAGGATCCTCGATGCGCAGGCCAGCAAGAACGGTCTGATGTTCAACCAGGGCGTTCTACAGGTCCTCCCCGAGGGGTACGGATTCCTACGATCCCCCGACTACAATTACCTGCCGGGTCCCGACGATATATACGTATCGCCGTCGCAGATCAAGAAATTCAACCTCCGGACCGGCGACATCGTATCGGGCCAGGTCCGTTCGCCCAAGGATTCGGAGCGGTACTTCGCGCTGCTCAAGGTCGAGGCGGTGGACCACGAGGATCCGGAAGAGGCCAAGAAGAAGACGCTTTTCGACAACCTCACGCCGCTCTACCCGCAGGATTTAATCAATCTCGAAAACGATCCCGGGGATCTCTCGACGCGGTTGATGAACCTGATTACCCCGATCGGAAAGGGACAGCGCGGATTGATCGTGGCGCCGCCGCGGACCGGCAAGACGATTCTCCTGCAGAAGATCGCCAATTCGATAACGGCGAACCATCCGGATATCATCCTGATCGTTCTCCTGATCGACGAGCGCCCCGAGGAGGTCACCGACATGGAACGCTCGGTCCGGGGCGAGGTGATCAGTTCGACCTTCGACGAGCCGGCTGACCGACACGTGCATGTAGCGGATCTGGTGATACAGAAGGCAAAGCGGCTGGTCGAGCACGGCAAGGACGTCGTTATCCTGCTCGACAGCATCACACGCCTCGCGCGTGCGCACAACTCGGTCGTTCCCCATTCCGGCAAAATTCTGTCGGGAGGAGTGGATTCCAACGCACTCCAGCGCCCCAAGAGATTCTTCGGCGCCGCACGGAATACCGAGGAGCAGGGGAGTCTCACGATTATCGCCACGGCGCTCATCGAGACGGGCAGCCGGATGGACGAGGTAATTTTCGAGGAGTTCAAGGGGACCGGCAATCTCGAGATCGTTCTCGACCGGAGGCTCGTCGACAAGCGCGTATTCCCGGCGGTCGACATATTCCGGTCCGGCACGCGGAAGGAAGAATTACTTCTCGATGAAAAGGTGCTGAGCAAGGTTTTCATTCTCAGAAAATTCCTCAGCGACAAGACCTGCGTCGAGGCGATGGAGTTTCTGCTCGAGAAGATCGCCAAGACCAAGACGAACGCGAAGTTCCTCCAGTCGATGAATGTATAGCGTTTGAGGGCCCGTGCGGCGGAGGCGTCCGGCCGTGGACGTGTGATTCCCCGGGCACGGCGGCCCGGCGGCAGGTAACCGGCGGCAGGCGGTCCGGTGCGGAATTTATATTTGAATTTTATCGCTGAAACTATTACATTTATCCATTCGTGAAACAACCGCTGACCGCCGAGTCGGGCGGTGGAGCGCCCGTCGCATGTTGCACGATACACCCAAAGGGGAGCGCCCGCCGCACCGAGATTTGAATAGTGACGATTTGTCTAAATGGAGATGACACGATGAAGAAGAAGATTCACCCCGCGTACAAGCAAACAAAGATAACCTGCATCTGCGGCAATGTGATCGAGACGCATTCCACGAAAGAGGATATCCACGTCGAGATCTGCGCGAGCTGCCATCCTTTCTTCACCGGCAAACAGAAGCTTATCGATACGGCCGGCCGAGTGGAACGCTTCCAGCGCAAGTACGGCGATTACCGCAAGAAGCAGGCCGAACGTAAGAAGTAACGATTCGCTGGCGCGGACGCTTCGCGCCGCATCCGCGAATCGCGGCTGCAGCGGCTGCAGCGGCCAGCTGCGAGCTGCCGCTGAGCCGCAATTCTCACCACGTCAATCCGCGCTCTCTCTTTGACGATTCGAGGGGCTGATGCCCGGACAACAGGATAAAACGCATCTCCAAGTGGGAGGACAGGCGGTCATCGAGGGTGTCATGATGCGCTCGCCGACACGCCTCGCGACGGCGGTACGCACGCCCGGGGGGGAGATCGTCGTCAAGGCGGAGCCGTTCGTGAGCCTCACGAAGAGGCACCGGCTTCTGAACATACCGATCGTCAGGGGAGCGGTAGTGCTCATCGAGACCTTCGCCATCGCGGTGAAGGCGCTCTCCTTCTCGGCGGAGCAGGCCGCGACGGAAGAGGAGAAGAAGGATAGAAAGGGCGATTCGAATTTCCATATGGCGCTCACCGTCCTGGCGGCCCTGGTGATCGGCTTCGGATTGTTCTTTTACCTCCCGTTGAAACTCACCGAGTGGATGGGATTCCAGAGCGGTTTTCTGTTCAACCTCATCGACGGCCTCTTCAGGCTCGTTTTCATTTTCCTCTATATCTTTCTCATCACGAGGTGGAAGGAGATGCAGAGGATATTCGAGTATCACGGCGCGGAGCATAAAACGATCCATGCCTTCGAGGGGGAAGGGGAGGTATCGCCGGAGGCGGCGATGCGGTACCCGCGCCTCCATCCCCGGTGCAGCACGAGCTTTCTGCTCATCGTGGTTATCGTCAGCATCCTGCTCTTTATCATGCTCGGCCGTCCGGAGGGGGTGGTGGATCGGTTGATACGGTTTTCCTTCATTCCGGTAATCGCCGGTCTCTCGTACGAGGTGCTCAAGCTCTCGGCGAGGACGTCGGTGCAGAAGTATCTCGGTTTCGTGTTCTGGCCGGGGCTGCTGCTCCAGAGGCTCACGACGCGGGAGCCGTCGCCGGACCAGATCGAAGTGGCGATCACCGCCCTCAACGCC
>CBFCXB010000328.1:0-3879 GCA_965601905.1 uncultured bacterium
CGAAGCCACCCATTATGGTATCTGCAACGACAAAGGGTACAAATGCTTACATTGAGTGTAAACAGAAAAAGGTTGATGAAGAACAAATCATTCTAAAATAGATATTTCTCAGAATAATTGTTGACAAAAATTGTCAGTTACAAGATAATGTTCGGGAATTAAAAAATCTGCACAATAAACATCGTTCCAGGGGACAATGCCGGTGGAAGAGAACAACACGCTTCATCCCGTCGATCGACAGATACTCTCCGTGCTCCAGGACCGGGGGCGCATCCCGAACGTTCAGCTCGCCGCCGAGGTGGGTCTCAGCCCGTCGGCCGTCCTCGAGCGCGTCCGCAAGCTCGAGGAGCGGGGGATTATTGAGCGGTATGTCGCTCTTGTCGATAGCCGAAAGGTAGGGCTCGGCACCATCGCATTCGTGGCGGTTTCCCTGAACCTGCATCGCAAGAATTCGATCGAGAATTTCAAGGAGTTCGTCGTGGCGTGCGGTGATATACTGGAGTGTTACCACATAGCCGGGACCGAGGATTACCTTCTCAAGGTGTACTCGCGCGATATCGACGATTACGAGCATTTTCTCCTCGAGAAGTTGACCACCGTGAAGGGGATGGATCGGGTGCGGACGATGTTCGTGCTGTCGACATTGAAACGGGAGACCGCCGTGCCGCTCGGTGTGTCCGAGGAGGCAGCGGAGCACTCGGGATAGAGACGAGATTACGGTAATGCGCACTGAAACAGGGAGGTAGCAATGACTGACACGAAGAAGTGGCGCTTCGACACGATGTCGGTGAAGGGCGGATACGGGTGGGACGAGCAGCTCCGCTATCGCACGATGGCGCCGCCCATAGTGCAGAGCGCCGTCTTCCCCTATGAATCGGCCGAATGGGCGGCCGATCTCTACAGCTACAAGATCGAGGGATTCGCGTACGGGCGCATCAACAATCCGACCAACGACATATTCGAGAAACGGATGGCGATGCTCGAGGGCGGCGAGACGGGACTGGGAACGGCGAGCGGTATGGCCGCCGTCTTCATGGTCGCGCACCATCTCGTCGAGGCGGGTGATGAGATCACCTCGTCGATCCGCGTCTACGGCGGCACGCAGCAGCTCTTCGCCGAGTCGATGCCGCGCATGGGGGTCAAGACCAACTGGGTGGTGGAGCCGGACAGGATCGAGGCATGGGAGAAGGCGATCACACCGAAGACGAAGCTCCTGCACGTCGAGTCCCCCAGCAATCCGAACCTCTTCGTGGCCGATATCCCGGCGATTGCCGATCTGGCGAAGGCCAAGGGAATTCCCCTCATGGTCGACAACACGATCTGCACGCCGGCCTTGATGAGGCCGATAGAGATGGGGGCCGATATCGTGATCCACTCGGCGACCAAGTATATCAGCGGTAACGCGACGAGTCTCTCCGGCGTCATTGTCGGCAGGAAGGAGTTCATCGATCACGTACGTCATTTCGGCTACCGCAACATGGGGCCGTCGATCTCGCCGTTCAATGCGTGGCTCTGCCTGCTGGGGCTCGACAGCCTCTCGCTCCGGATGAAGAAGCACTCGGATAACGCCCTGGCCATCGCCAAATTCCTCGAGCAGCATCCCAAGGTCGAGTCGGTCAGCTATCCGGGGCTCCCCTCTCACCCGCAACACGAGGTGGCGAAGAAGACGATGAGCGCCTGCTCATCGATGTTCAGCTTCAACGTGAAGGGCGGCCTCGAGGCGACGCGGAAGGTGATCGACAACCTCGGTATCGCCGTGCACACGACGCACCTCGGCTCATCGCAGACGGTGGCGATCCAGCCGGCCGCCACGACGCACTACCAGCTCGGTCCAGAGGGGCGCGCGAAGGCCGGCGTACCGGAAAACATGATCCGTTACTCGGCGGGTCTCGAGGATCCGGACGATCTGTGCGAGGATCTCGGCCAGGCGCTCGCGGCGGCGAAGTAACGCCGCCCGTAAACGATAATAATCTGGAGGTCGAAATGCACAAGTTGGCATTTATCGGATTCGGTGTCGTCGGCCAGGGGCTGGCCGAGATTCTTCACGAGAAGAAACAAGAGTTGAAAAAGAAATACGGTTTCGAGTACACCGTGGTCGCGGTGAGCGATTTCAAGAAGGGTTCGGCGGTTCTCGCCGACGGGCTCGACATCGCAAAGCTAATCGAGCTTGCGAAGAACGATGCAATCGGTGAGTACCCCGGGGCGAAGACGGGGCTCGATGCCCTCGATACGATCAAGGAATCGGGGGCCGATGTCGTGATCGAGGTCAGCTACACCGATATCAAGACGGCGGAGCCGGCGTACAGCCACTTCAAGGCGGCGCTCGAGTCGGGCAAGCACCTCGTCACGACCAACAAGGGCCCGACGGCTCTCTACTTCAGGGAACTGGCCGGCATCGCGCGGGAGAAGGGCGTCCAGTTCCGCTACGAGGGCACCGTCCTTGCCGGAACGCCGTCACTGAACCTCGGTGAGATGTGCCTCGCGGGGAACGGCATCAAGGAGATCCGCGGCATCATGAACGGCACGACCAACTTCATCCTGACCAACATGGAGACGGGAAAGAGCTACGCCGATGCCCTCAAGGAGGCCCAGGATCTCGGATACGCCGAGGCGAAGCCCGACGCAGATGTCGAGGGATGGGACGCCGTCGCCAAGGTCGTCATTCTCTCCAAGAGCGTGATGGGAGTTGACATCGGCATCAAGGACGTCGATCGCACCGGTATCACGGACATCTCGCTCGAGGATATCGAGGCGGCGAAAGCTGAGGGGAAGCGCTGGAAACTGACGCGCGAGGGCGCGGGGGTCCGTGCCTCGGTCATGCCCGAGAAGGTGGCCCTCACCGATCCTTTGGCCGCTGTCGGCGGCGCGACCAATGCGCTCACCTACGAGACGGACCTCCTCGGAGACGTGACGATCGTCGGCCCGGGCGCGGGGCGCAAGGAGACGGGATATTCATTGTTGATAGACTTACTGACGATCCATCGAATGTCATAACGCGGGACACGACACGCCGGCCCTATCATTCGTGCGGGAAATACGCCCCGCGGCGGTTCAAGCAAAGGAGTGATGCAATTTATGAAGATGCTGATTGGCGGTGAGTGGATAGACAGGAAGGACAAGATAGAGGTCAAGGATCCCTACGACGGCTCCGTTATAGATACCGTTCCGAGCGGGACGGCCGACGATATCGCACAGGCGATAGAGGCCGCCGAGAAGGGTTACGCGATCAACCGCGACCTTCCCGTCCATGATCGGATCCGGATTCTCCGCAAGGCCGCCGACATCATCGAGGAGAATGCAGAGGAGTTCGCCCGCACGATCGCGACCGAGGGGAGCAAGACGATCCGCGAGGCGCGAAAGGAGGTCGCACGCGCCGTCCAGACGATGCTGATCTCGGCCGAGGAGGCGCGGCGTCTCCAGGGCGAGACTATACCGTTCGATTCGATGCCCGGCTCGGAGAACCGCATCGGGTACTACTTCCGTTTCCCGATCGGGATCATCGCGGCGATCACGCCGTTCAACGATCCCCTCAACCTCGTCGCGCACAAGGTCGGACCGGCGATCGCCGGCGGCAACGCCGTGGTCGTGAAGCCCGCCACGGTGACACCGCTCTCCGCGCTGAAGCTCGGCGAGGCGCTGATGGAGGCGGGGCTTCCTTCCTACGTTCTGAACATCGTCACCGGGTACGGCGCGAAGATCGGCGAGGCGCTCGTCACCGATCCGCGCATACGGATGGTCAGCTTCACCGGCGGTGTCGAGGCGGGTCGGCAGATTATGAAGAAAATCGGCCTGAAAAAAGTGGGAATGGAACTCGGCTCCAATACACCGGTGATCGTCTGCGCCGACTGCGATCTAGGGCAAGCCGTCGAAAACTCCGTC
>CBFCXB010000329.1:0-3872 GCA_965601905.1 uncultured bacterium
CCCATCCGGACGGCCCGCATGAATCGTATCCCGTCGAACGTTTCCTCGACCGGCCCGCCTCCCTTCCCCTCGAGGAGCAGGTGCACCTCGTGCCCCGCGCCGATCAGGGTCTTCGCCTCCTTCTCGACCCTGATATCGGGTGGAGGGATCGTTGCCTGCAGTATCATGCCGATTCGCACCGCGCACGCTCCGCTTTTATTTCTCGACCCAAGCGCGATATCATTATTGCGCTTCCGGAATGCGATCAATGCGTCAGTATAAATGTATCGCCACTCCCGGTAAAGGGTTAGTTAGCACTCCTGCAATGGGAACCGGGCGGTGAATAGATGTGCGTGGATCGCGTGAAGCAACATGACGTCGATCGCACCTGTTTTGTCCTTTCCGGCTCCCTGCTGGATCGTGTATAGTCAATCGACGTTGAAGATATGAATCCGACAACCACAGTAAAGAAGATCGTCTACGGCGGATGGGGACTCGCCCATCACGACGGCCGGACGCTGTTTCTCCCCTACACGGCGCCCGGCGATACGGTCGAGTTCTCGATTGTCAAAGAGAAGAAGCAGGTCCTCTTCGGACGTGTCGATTCGATCGTCGAGCCCTCGCCGCAGCGCATCACGCCCGAGTGCCCCGTATTCGGCGCCTGCGGCGGTTGCCACATGCTTCACCTCGGCTACCAGGACGAGATCGCAACCAAGCAGGCCGTCTGCCTTGAGAATCTCGAGCATATCGGCAAGGTCAAGACGGCGCTGGCCGGCGTGATCGCCTCCCCGGAGCGATTCGCCTATCGCAACCATGCCGTGTTCCGTGTGAACGCCGATGGGCAATCCGGATTCACCGCCCGTGAATCGGACGAGGTCGTCCCCTTCCCGGAGCAGGGCTGCCTGCTCCTGCCCCCCGTGATGCGGGAGGCGATCGCAGCGCTTCCCCCCCAATCCCTCCCCCCGGACGGGGAGGTGCGCGCACGGTTCGACCGATTCGGGGCCGTTCATTTCTGGGGACTCACCGATCGCGCCGCCCCCCCGGACATTTTGATGGAGGCGAAGGGATTTCTCTTCCCCGTAAGCCCCGAAGCGTTCTTCCAGGTGAACCGGTTCCTGAACAACGCGCTCCTCGACCTCGTCGTGTCTCTGCCGAAAGAGGCCAGGCGAAAGCTCCTCGATCTCTACTGCGGCGTCGGTTTCTTTACCCTGCCCCTCTCGCGGCTCGTCATGGAGGCGACCGGCATCGAGAGCGATGCGGCCGCCTACCGGAGCGCCGTCGCATCGCGGCGCCTCAACAAGACAACGAATATACGGTTCATACATGGAATGGTTGAGCGGAGGATTCAGAAGATCCGGGACATCGATATCATCATCGCGGATCCACCGCGCGCCGGCATCAACGCTCGTGCGCTCAAGGGGATCATAAAGATCAGGCCCACCGAGCTGATCGTCATCTCGTGCGAGCCGCCGACCTTCGCCCGGGACGCCTCAAGGCTCATCGAGGCGGGATACTTCCTCTCCGCGGTACACCTCGTCGATCTCTTTCCCGGAACCTACCACATCGAGACGGTGGCCCTGTTTCGCAGGAGCTGAAAAACAACGGTGGCACTACTCCGCCGGAGCTGAATGGAACTGCGGCGCGCCCCGCACCTACTCGTCTAAATTGGTCCATTCGATCTTCACGTTGAGGCGATCGACATCGTAATACTTATCGATGTCGACGAGGTGCGGCGATTTTCTGATCTCGGAGAGCGGCACCTTCCGGAGGCGCGCGCGCTGGAGCGCCACCATGTACCCCAGATCACCGTTCTTTATCATCTCGACTGCGTTGTTGCCGAAGCGCCTCCCCGTCTGACGGTCCTTCTGGGACGGCGGTGCGCCCCGCTGGAGATAGGCGAGCGCCGTGTAGCGGGTATGGTGAAATTCGTGCTCGAGCAGTCCTTTCAGGTAATTTCCGACGCCGCCGAGGCTGTAGTGACCGAACTCATCGAGCCGCGTATCCTTGCGGACCTCCTCCTCACCCTTGATATGGGCGCCCTCGGAGACGACGATCAACTTGTAGAGATGCTCGAATCCCATCGCCGCGCTCCGCTTCAGTTCCTCCCTGATGACGGACGAGAGCTGCTCGAGCGTGAACGAATACTCGGGGATCAATATGACATCGGCGAACGCCGCTTCTCCCCCGCGCAGGGCCAGCCATCCCGAGTGCCGGCCCATCACCTCGAGGAAGAAAATCGTCTGGTGAGACTCGGCGGTGTGCGAGATACGTTCCGCGCTGTCGCAGATCACGTTGAGGGCGGTATCGTAGCCGAGGGAGTATTCGGTCCCGGCGAGATCGCGATCGATCGTCTTGGGAATACCTACGACGGGGATGCCGCGATCGTGCAATTCCGCCGCGGCGCCGAGCGTATCCTCGCCGCCGATCGCTACAACCGCATCGAGCTGGAGTTTCTTCATGTTCTTCTTCACCACATCGGTCCGGTCGTTGTCCTCGGCCACCGGATTGGTCCTGCTGCACTGGAGCTTGCTCCCGCCGAGCCTGCTGAAGTCCTTTATGATTTCGGGACCCAGCGTGATTATGTGCTCATCATTCTCTTCTATACTGAGCGCCTCCCAACCCCGCTTGAGGCCGATGACCTCGTCCCCGTATATGGTCGCCCGCTCGACGACACCGGCGATGGCGGGATTCAGACCGGGTGCGTCACCGCCACCCGTCAATACTCCGATTCTCATTTCGCTCCCCCTCTTGTATTCATACAATAATTGGCGCCGTTCTATTCGTTCACCCCCCGCAATCTTCCTTCCGTTTCATGAATTCCTCGAATGTCATCTGCTGCTTGTAGCATTCCTTGTCGATGTACTTGAGCAGCGGAAGAAAGGTCTCCGGCGGCACGAAACCGGGAACAACGGTGATCAATTTCCCCTCCTTGTCGAGGTACGCGAGAGAGGGAAATCCCGTAATGCGGAAATGGCGTGTCAGCTCGACGGGAGTATATGCCTTCCCCTCGTAGGTAAGCCGATCCGTTTTGCTTTCCGCGTTTATCCGTATCGATACGAAGTGCTCACCGAGGTACGAGGCGATCTTCGGCTTGGAGAATGTTCGCTCATCCATCACCTTGCACCACTTGCACCACGATGTATAGAAATCTATCACGACTGGTTTCCGTTCCTTCATGGCACGGGCCATTCCATCATTGAAGGAAACCCAGGCGTTCGCCGTCCCGTGTGTATCGGCCGACTCCCGTCCCCCGCACCCGATCAGCAGAACGACAAGCGCTACAATGCATGGTACGTGAAGCCTCTTGCTCATAATTGTTAACTCCTTTTATCGGCCACGCCCCGCCGCGCAATCGAACAGCCCGCCGCGCGACCGTACAATCACCCCGCTCTGCCGCGCAACCGTACAGAATGATAAATAATGGACGGCGATTATACAAGGATTGCGTCTCATAGAACCGCCCGCCGCAATGTGCTGCGGCAAATGACGTCAATGTGCCTCCGGCGGCGCAATATGCTAACGTCATTCCTGATGAGGTTTAATCGGATTGAGCGCTTGCGACTTGGACGGGGCGCAGGTCGCTTGTCTCTGATCTTCTAGGTCCCTCTATCGTAGCGCACCGGCCATGTCACCTGAGTCTGGCGAACCGTGTGCCTTTCGGCTGGTGCTATATGCGAATACGCAAGCGCCCTGTTATACGGCGGGTTGCCACCAAAGATCAATTTAGGAACTTTAATTATCTTTGGATCGTCTATTGTATCCGGCCCTTTCTTCTCTAAGAATTGGGTCATGTTTTTTACTGTTTATTTGTTTCTTAAAATAAAGATTTACAATATTGAAGAAATCATTTGCTTCAGTTTTCAGTCTTTTTGCTGCCATCTTGCAGTAATCAC
>CBFCXB010000330.1:0-3868 GCA_965601905.1 uncultured bacterium
AGACAATCGAACAGCGCCGGCGCACCATGATCAAGGTGATGCAGAGTATCGTCGAGGAGCAGGAGGAGTTTTTCGAGAAGGGGACGGTGGCTCTAAAGCCATTGACGCTCCAGCAGGTTGCGAGCAAGATCGGCATGCACGAGAGCACCGTGAGCCGTGTGACGACAAACAAGTACGTGCAGACGCCCCGTGGGGTCTACGGGCTCAAGTTCTTCTTCAGCTCGAGCTTGGGGACACAATCGGGGGAGGAAGTATCCGCGAAGAGCGCCAAACTGAAGATAAAGCGGATAATAGAGAAGGAAGATACCAAGAAACCGTTGAGCGATCAGAAAATCGCGGATATACTTAAAGAGGACGGGTTGATTATCGCGAGGCGGACGGTTGCCAAGTATCGGGAGCAACTCGGAATACTACCGGCGCGACACAGAAAACAGTACTAGAGTGACGGGTACACTGATTGGTACGATAGGTAGATGACAATCCATACTGTGACTCGCCGCGAGAAACGACTGCCATCCTGGTTGAGAAGGAATATCCCTCTGCTCAATGAGTGCACGCGTATTGAGAGCGTGGTCAACAAACTCCGGCTGCATACGATCTGCCGGGAAGGTCTCTGTCCCAACAGGTCGGAATGTTACGCGAAGGGGAAGGTGACCTTCATGGTGCTGGGCGATGTCTGCACCAGGGGCTGCCGGTTCTGCTCGGTTGCGAAGGGCACTCCCCGGCGGCCCGACCGGGATGAACCAATGAGGATCACCCACGGGGTCCGTAAGCTCGGACTCAGCCACGTGATCGTCACATCCGTCACGCGGGATGATCTCCCCGACGGAGGAAGCGCTCACTTCGCGGCGGTCGTTCGGGCGCTCCGGGAGGTTACACCCCCGCCGATCATCGAGGTCCTCGTACCCGATTTCGGAGGAAGCCGTGATGCGCTCGAGACCGTTGCGGCGGCCGGCCCCGATATCATCTCCCACAACATGGAGACCGTACGAAGCCTCTACGGTGAGGTGCGGCGGGGCGCAGATTATGACCGATCACTTCGGTTGTTGCACGAGGTAAAGAGTATTCGCAAGGAGGTGATGACGAAATCATCATTCATGCTGGGGTTGGGGGAGACGATGGATGAGATGATGGAAGCTCTCATGGACCTGAGGCGAGTCGATTGCGACTTCGTCGCACTCGGCCAGTACCTACGTCCGGGCATGGATCAGCTGCCTGTTCAGGAATACATTCCACCGGAACGTTTTGCGTGGCTCGAACGAGAGGCGTTTCGGATGGGTTTTCGTGAGGCGACGGCCGGTCCGCTCGTGCGCAGTTCGTATGGAGAAAACCGCCTCGATACCCCACATACGGGAGGCGCGCCCCCCACGGGCGCATGATGCGAGGAGGATCGCGCTATGAAATTGACAACCACCGCAAGACATTTTGAGGCGAGCCCCGATCTGGTTCAGCATGCAGAGGAGAGATATCGCCGGCTCAAGCGATACTTCGATAATATTCTGAACGTGCATGTCATCATGACGGTGGAAAAGTTTCGTCATATCGCCGAGGTGAACGTTCATGTCAACGGTCACGATTTTACAGCGAAGGAAGAGTCCGAGGATATGAAGCTGTCGATCGACAAAAGTGCCAAAAACCTCGAACGTCAGATCAAGAAATTCAAGGGGAAATTGATCTCGAATCACAAGAAACCGAAAAAGGCCGAGCGGCCGTGGGAGTCCATCATCAGATCGGGGAGTGTCGGATCGGAGAGCGGCGCCGAGCTTCTCGAGCAGGTTCCCCGGGATATATACGACTACAGCGTCGAAGAAGCGATAATCCTAATGGAGAACGAAGACAGGGATTTCATACTGTTCAACAACAAGGAATCGGGTAAACTGAACCTGGCATACAAACGCCTGGACGGTCATTACGGAGTCGTCGAGACCTCGTAGTGAGACGTGGCGGCGCGGTGAAACGCGCTGATTCCGGTAGGCGCCTGTGTTACGTGGAGGCCTGAAGTGACGGACGAATATACGGTCGAGCAGTTCTACCATGATGTTTCAGATGAATTCGAGCTGGATGTACTGACGTCGAGGCTCGAGAGCCCGATACCGATCACCGTGCCGGACGTACACCGCCCCGCCTTCGCGCTCGCCGGTTTCATGGAGAATTTCCTCAACGAACGGATCCAGATCATCGGTGAGACGGAGGTGCTCTACCTGCGCTCACTCACGAGGGAACAACAGTGCGATGCGGTGGGGAGGGTCTTCTCGAAACCGCTGTGCTGTATCATCATCACGAAAGGTCTCGATCTCCCCGTGGATTTCCTTCCCTTCGCGGAGGAACACGGTGTACCGGTGTTCCGAACGTCGCGATCGACGACGCCGTTCATGCACAAACTGACGGACCACCTGTACGACGTTTTCGCACCCCGGTCGGTGATGCACGGTTCTCTGGTCGACGTGTACGGTGTCGGCCTTCTCTTCTCGGGGAGAAGCGGTATCGGAAAGAGCGAGATCGCTCTCGATCTCGTCGAACGGGGACACCGCCTCGTCGCCGATGATGTGGTTGAGCTGATCAGCCACGGAGATGTGGTCATGGGGAGGGGACGGGAGCATCTCCGGCATTTCATGGAGATACGGGGCCTCGGCATCATCAACGTGATGGACATCTTCGGCATTCGCGCCGTGAGGGTCCAGAAGCGCATCGAGGTGGTGGTGCAGCTCGAGGACTGGGACCCGAAAAAAGACTGGGAGCGCATCGGTCTCGAAGAGCACAAGACCGAGCTCCTCGGAGTGAAAATCACGCAGTTGGTCATCCCCATCTATCCCGGCAAGAACATCACGGTGATCTCCGAGACGATCGCCCTGAACTTCATGCTCAAGGTGTACGGGATAGATGCCGCGAAACGTTTCGACAAGCAGTTGATCGATATGATGGAGAGTGAAAAGAAGACGAGACGGTATCTCAAGTACGACACGGAATGAACAATACGGCGGATGATACGGGAACGATCGGCATCATCGTGGCGCACGGCAGGCTCGCCGAGGAGCTGTTGCGCACCGCGGAGCTCATCATCGGTACGATCGAGGATTGCTTCGCGATATCCGGCTCGGATCTCTGCGACGAAGAACTGATACGGCGGATTCGGCGCATCATAGTTGATTCCGGACGTGAGCACGCAGTGATCTTTGTCGATTACTTCGGGGGATCGTGCTGTATCAACAGCGTCCGCGCAATCGACGGGATCCGTGGGGTCAAGGTGGTGAGCGGGGTGAACCTCCCGCTGCTTCTCGATTTTATCACCAAGCAGGGGAAAATGGGATTCGAGGAGATGGTCCGCCACCTCGTCAGCCGGGGCAGTGAAAGCATCAAGGTGCTCGATATCTAGCGCGAGCGGCGCTCATGCGCGAGCGGCGGCGTGTCAAACCGCCTCCGGGGCGCTCCGAGAAGGAGGGTGCATTAAAAAAATGATCACGGTTCTGAGGATAGACGATCGCCTGATTCACGCCCAGGTTGTTATCGGTTGGGGGGGGGCCGTCAATCCGGACAGGATCGTGGTCGCCGACGACCGCGTATCGGCGAACGACTGGGAAAAAAGCCTGTACATGAACGCGGTATCCCCCGATATTAAAGTTTCCATCCTCTCTCTTGCCGACACCGTCGATCAGGTGCGGGGGGGAGTGTTCGATAGGGAGAAAGTGATCCTCCTCGTGAAGAATCCGCAGAATGTGCTGCGGCTGATCGATCTCGGATTCGAGGTCGACGAGGTGAATGTGGGGGGGTTGCACTACGGCGAGGGGAAGGAGAAACTGCTGGATCTCCGGTATGGGAGCAAGGAAGAAAGGAGTGCTCTGAGGGAGCTGGTGAAGCGGGGAGTGACGCT
>CBFCXB010000331.1:0-3866 GCA_965601905.1 uncultured bacterium
CGGTGCTTCCAGTCGATGATCGTGATAGCAACGAGCGCCATCAGGAATGAGAACACGAAAACCGCATCGACGGTGAGGCCGAAGCGCAGCACGGTCAGATATGCGAGTGCCCCTCCAACCGCCTCGACGACTACATACCGCATGGAAATCGGCGCCCCGCATCCGCTGCACCTGCCGCGGAGCAGAAGGAAACTCACCACCGGCATATTCTCGTACCACGGTATCACTTTATGACACGACGGGCAGTGCGATCGCGGCCTCACCACCGATCGACCGGACGGCAGCCGGTAGATGACCACGTTGAGAAAACTGCCCGCAACCAGTCCGAATAGGATCGCTGATATCGATACGATGACATTCATTGTGTTGCTTCCAATTCTCCCTTGAGTTTTTCTATGTAATACTCCGCGAGATCCCTGATATGGGGATTTCCCGACGTTCGTGCCACTTCCTCCCACATCGCGATGCTCGTTTCGGTATGCCCCTCTTTCGCCGCGACGAATGCGGCGAAACGTTGCGCGATATCATCGGCGCCGGGCATGCGTGAGGCCCTGCGGAAACACCGCATCGCTTCGGTATAGTCACGAGCGTCGACGTAGTACAGAAAGCCCATCTCGAACACCAGCCACCAGTCCCGCGGGTTGTTTCGGATCCCCTTCTCGAGGAACTTGATCCCCTCCTGGAAGTAACCGAGATCCTCGGCAATGATCAGGGCGCCGAAGAGATACGCAAATGTAAACTGCGGATCAAGGTCCGTGATAACATCGACGAGATGGTTGAACAGGGCGAGGTCGTTTTCCCCCATACGGTACGAACCGTAGTACTGAATGGTCCTGAACCAGAGAATATCGGCGGCGAGGTTCCTGTATCCCAGCGCGATTTGCTTCACGAAACGTCCCGACGGCAGGTACAGCACCTCGAGCTTGTACCGTTTCTGGGAAAGGTTCTCGACGCTGCGTGCCGAATAGTACAGGACGAGCAGCAACAAGATGACAACGATGATCTCGACGGTTCTCCGCTTCATCACTCATCCCTTACGAGAATTCGCGCTTTCGGAACGCCAGATGGGCGAAAAACAGAAATACGGCGCAGTAGACGACGGCATACAGGGTGGCCATCAACAGATCGGAAGTGTGAAATGGGAGATCGTGTACCGCCTCGTGCCTGAGATTAAACACCTTGAGGTTGGGCAGAATGTAATAAAGCGTCTCCATTGTGATCCTCATGAACGATCCACCGAACTTCTCGGCGAAGATGCGGAGATCGTTGCTGAGGCTCCCGGCGGCGAACAGGCACAGTGTGAAAAACGATGTCAGGATGGGTGTGGTGAATGTACTGAAGAAAATAACCACCGCGCATATCACCGCGACCTCGAGGGCCGAGAGATAGATCGCGGCAAACACGGCCGGACGGAGAAATCCATGTCCCGGCATCACTATAACAACCATGAGAGCGGTCATGATCGCGATCATCAGCACAATGGAGGTGACAATACCGGTAAACTTGCCGAGCAGGTATTGATACCGCGGCACCGGCCGTGTCAGAACCATGAAGACGGCGCGCTTTTCGACCTCTTTGTGCACGAGGGTACTCCCGATAAGAATCGCCGTCAGAACACCGAGTAACGAGATGGCTGCAAGCCCCACGTCCATCATGATCTTGCCCTTCGCCCCGACGGCGAGGGGGGACAGAACGTACGTGCTCGCGATAAAGATGCCGCCGAAAACGAGCGATACATAGAGCAGCTTCTGCCGTATCGACTCCCTGAACGTATTCAGTGCTATGCTGTACACCTTCGCCATGCATGAACCTCACGATCGGACCAGTGTGGGTTTCTCCTCGTGTATACGCGGGCTGTCCTTGATCACCTCGCGCTTCACCTCGTCGAGGAATACATTTTCGAGTGATGGATGCTGATTGGCCACCCGTATGACCTCGGCACCAGAGGCGTACAACCGCTGGATCACCTCTTTCACGTTTCGCTGCTGCTTCACGACGAGAAAACGCTCCTCTCCCATCCCGCCCCTCGACTCGACGTATCGATCGAGCGAGGCGAGACACTCCTCACCGCACCCCCTCGCCGTCACCTCGACCGCGCTCTCTCCCATACGTATCAACTCGTCGAGACCCACCGTTCTCACGATCACGCCATCCCGTATAATGCACGTACGATTGCACAGCGTTTCCATATCCGGCAGGATGTGCGACGAGAAGAAAACCGTCTTTCCGCGCTCCCGCAGATCGACGAGGGTGTCGCGCACCATGATGCGGCCCAGGGGATCCAGCCCCGAAAACGGCTCATCGAGCACCAGCAGCTCGGGATCGTGCAAGATCGCCTGCGCGAGACCGGCACGCTGGATCATCCCTTTCGAGAAGCCCTTTAGACGCTGCTTGAGATTGTCCCGGAGTCCCACCATATCGGCGACACACTCGACCCTGGCGGAAATCGCGGTGCCGTTCATCCCGCTCATCCGGCCGCAGAAGGAGAGAAATTCGCCGAGCGAAAGATGCGGGAAGAAGTACGGCATCTCCGGAAGAAAACCGACATACGACATGACCGATCGTGACGATAACGGCGTGCCGAATATCTCCACCTCTCCCGCATCGGGACGCAAGAGCCCCAGAATGATCTTGATCGTCGTCGTCTTGCCGGCGCCGTTGGGACCGAGGAAGCCGAGGATCTCACCCGCTCTCACCGAGAATGAAACACCGTGCAGAACCGTGCGGGAGCGAAAACTCATATCGCCGCGAAACGATTTTTTCACGCCGGCAACCGTCAGAACATCCATGATTCAATCCTCAATCGTGAAATCTCACCGCACCTTGGGTGCATTGACACTCGTAATGGCCATAATTTACACGTCGTGGTAAAAATCCTTACTCTCGCCACCCTGCTTCACATCCGATACCCGTGTATTGCAGAATTCATTCCTGAAAGTGGAATATGAATACGGCAGCGTGCTGATTCCATCGTCCGCGAGTACATTTCACGGGGTTTTTACTGTCCGCCGGCCAGCGTTATCACGATACCCCCCGCACAGCAGACACAAAAAAAGGGCGGCCCGCGTGAGCCGCCCTCGCGTTACTAAGGTAATGCCTACGGATTACTGACCGCTCGTCAACGTTATAACGATCACGGCGTTCTTGCCGGCACCGGTAATCGAGTATCCGATCGGTGTGCCACCGGGGGCGGCGACCATGTACCCTGTCTGGCCTTCTAAAGTAGCTGCGGCGTCGACCGGCTCGGTCGAACCCTTGGTGAACGGGTTCTCCAGGAGAACGCCGCCGGGAAGCATTTGGACCATCGTCTGCCCACTAAGCGGGCTGGCGGTGGTCGTGAGAAGTGCATATACACCATCACTCTGCACGGCATAGTCCTCGGCCGCCAGCTGGACGGTGTGACAGTTCGACTTGACGGAGGCTTCCTTGGCTCTCGCCTGCATGTTGATAAAGTTCGGAATCGCGATCGCGGCGAGGATACCGATAATGACCACGACAATCATGAGCTCGATGAGGGTAAAACCCTTGTTGTTCATTCGAGCACCTCCTTACTTGGGGTTACATCAAAGCCAACGGCTTCGATTTCCTCTTGTTGCACGGTTACTCAAAACCGCTTTTTTTTTGCCTATCCCGACCGTTATCGACCGGTACGCAAAACGTTTTTTGCGCAAGGTACATGCCAATCCAGAATGCCACTCAAAAAACTTTAACCTTTTATTATTCAATATATTACAATTAGTCACGTGTTATTTACACCCTGTATCGGGTTGTGAAATGCCAATAACCCTCTCCAAATGCAACGAAGTGGATTATCTAGCCTTAATCCGTCATTCTTTTGGGTGTGAATGTTTGGCCGGGCGCGTAGG